>PKUH01000058.1 GCA_002869615.1 Desulfuromonas sp.
AACTGGCCCATGATGCTTGTCGATCGAAGCGGCGTGAGCCGATTCACTTTTTCGACAAGACGAGTCGATCAGCCGGCCCTGCTCGAGCAGCAGAAGTTCGGCGCCGAGATCACGCGCCAACCCGAGATCGTGCGTCGCCATGATCACCGTGATGCGATCAGCAACCAAACTCTGGAGAAGATCGGTAAAGAGTGATTTGAACTCGCGATCGCCGCTGGCCGTCGGTTCATCGAGTAACAGCACCTCGGGCTTTAGCGCCAGGGCCCGGGCCAGGGCAACGCGCTGCACCTGGCCGCGCGAGAGCTGGCCCCGCCGGTTGCCGGCATAGCCGGTCATGCCGACCCGGTTGAGAGCCCTGTCGATGCTTTGCTTTCGGACCTCCCGGTCAACGCCGCGCAATTTCAGGCCATATCCGACGTTTTGCTCAACGGTTCCATTAAACAGATACGGCGTCTGCTCGACCAGGGTGAAGGCCCGGCGCAATGCTGTCTCGACGGATGGTTCAACCAGTTGTTCGGAAACCCGGAGCTCCCCGGCGACCGGCCGCCGCAACAGGGCGAGCAATTTCAGCAAGGTACTTTTGCCCGAGCCGTTGTGACCGGTAATCGCGTAGAGACGTTCCGCCTGCAGGGAAAGGGTCTTGATCTGCAGCGCGAAGGTACCGCCGTAGGTATCTTTGATGTTTTTCAGATCATACAGCCGGTTCATCAAGGCCCCGCTGCTGCAGGAAATAAAGGAAGAGGTTGACTCCGAGGGCGACACCGATCAGAACGAGGCCGAGGGCGAGGGCGAAGATGAACTCTCCCTTCGAGGTTTCAAGGGCAATGGCGGTCGTCATGGTCCGGGTGAAGCCGCGAATATTACCGCCGAGCATCATCGCTATACCGACCTCGGCGATGACCCGTCCGAAACCGGCAATGATGGCGGCCATCACACCGTAGCGGACCTCTTTCAGGAGCTGCATCGCTGCCTGAAACCGGCTCGCGCCGAGGGTTAATGCGGTATGGACAATCCGCTGGTCGGCCGTTTGCACCGTCGCCAGGACAAGGTTGGTGACGATCGGCGTTGCCAGAATCGCCTGGCCGAGAATGATCGCCTGCGGCGTGAAGAGCCAGCCGAGGGGACCGAGCGGGCCCTGCCGGCCGAGCAGTCCGAACAGCAGCAAACCGACGACCACAGTCGGCAGTGCCATCAGGGAATTCAGCAGAACAAGAACGACACGGCGGCCGCGAAAACGGGTCTGGCCGAGCCAGAGCCCGGCCGGAACCCCGACCAGGCCAGCCAGAATAATGGCAGCGGTGGCGGTGTAGAGTGAAATCCAGACGACAAAGGCGATCTCGGGATCAAACCGGGTCAGCAACCCGAGGGCGGCCTGAAATGAATCGAACAGATATCCCATCTACTTATCCCGGTTAACGTAAAAAAGCGGTTCACCCAGCAACTGAAAACCCTCGATCCTGTCAGCGGTTTCGGCCGACGTCAGGTAATCGGCAAACTGCCGGGCCAGGCCCGCCTTGACATGCGGGTGTCTTTGCGGGTTGACCATGATAACACTGTACGGATTGAAAAGTCGCGGATCTCCGGCATACAGGATTTCAAGATCGGTCTTCTTGCGGAAGGCGATGTAGGTCCCGCGATCACTCAAGGTGTAGGCCCGGCGTTGATCAGCCATAACCAGGGTCTCTCCCATGCCGCGTCCGGTCTCGAGATACCAGCTGCCCCCGGCGACAATTCCGGCGTCTGCCCAGAGTTGTAATTCCCGGCTATGGGTTCCTGATTCATCACCGCGCGAGATGAATTCGGAGCCGCCAGCGGCCAACTTTTGCATGATCGGATCAAGCGCTGCAAGCGGCCCGATCCCGGCCGGGTCGTCTTGCGGACCGAGCAGGACAAAATCGTTGTACATCAGGTCGCGCCGATCGATCCCGAAACCGGCGGCGACAAAGGCCTCCTCTTTCTGGCGGGCATGAACCAGGACCACATCAACATCGCCGGTTTCGCCGAGCTTGAGCGCCCGCCCGGTACCAACGGCTATAACGTCAACCCGGCAGTTCGCCATTTCCTCAAAAGGGGGCAACAGATAAGCGAGCAGACCGGAGTTTTCGGTCGAGGTCGTTGTCGCAAGACGCAGGATCTGCGAGTCGGCCACGGCCTTGCTGCCGAGCAGGCAGAAACATAAAACGATTGTCAGTACAGTTTTTTGCATCAGGCTCACAGAAATGGCGAAAACAGTTTGAAAAAGCCATCACGGATCCGGATCAGTATCGGCCGGTTTTCGATATCAGCCAGGGTGACCGGACGGGAGATCTTGCGGATTGCATCAAAGTGCCTGCCCAGGCTGGTGCAGAAGTTGCCGTCGTAAACCTCAAGGGCAAACTCGAAATTAAGGCGCAGGCTTCGCTGGTCGAGATTTGGTGAACCGATCAGGGCATAGCGATCATCGACCAGCAGCAGTTTACTGTGGGCAAAGGGAGGCGGTTGTTCATAAACCCGGGTTCCGAACCTGAGAAACTCCTTGAGATAGCCCCAGGTCGCCCACTTGACCGGTGGCAGGTTGTTCTCCTCCGGCATGATCAGGTCAACCCGGACCCCGCGCAGCGCCGCCGAGTTGATTGCCGCCAGCAGGGCCCGATCCGGGATGAAATAGGGGGTCATGATCCGGACCGAACTGCGGGCCGAGTTCAGGGCGCCGATCACCATCCAGCCAAGTTTGTCAAAATCTTCATTCGGGCCGATACTGATGCCACGGCAGATGGCACCCGGGCTCCGCACCGGCTCCGGATGTTCGATCGGTTCGGCCGTCTCGCCGGTGGCAAAGCCCCAGTCTTCCTCAAACACCTCGAGCAGGTGGCCGACGACCGGCCCCTCTACCTTGAAATGGATATCACTTATCCGCTTACGTCCCTCATCGTAAAGTAAATGGCGATCCCCGATATTCATACCACCGGTAAAACCGATCCTTTTATCGACAATCATCAGTTTACGGTGATTGCGCATGTTTAAATAGAGCCCGCGGCCTGAAATCGACAGCGGCAGAAAGCGGGCAACCCGAACCGGACTGCGGCGAAACAGCCAGAAAACCCGGGGGAAGGAGTAACTGGCGCCGAGGGCGTCAACGAGGACGCGAACATCGAGGCCCCGGGCCGCGGCCGCAATGAGCGCCTCGGCAAATTGTTTGCCGGTCCGGTTGGTCTCGAAAATATAACTTGAAAGGCAGACCGAGTCTTCGGCTTTGGCAATCGCTTCAAGCATCGCCGGGTAGGCTTCCTCCCCGTTGTAGAGAGGGGTAACGCGGTTGCCGTCGACCATGTCCCGCCGGGTAACCGCATCGACCAGGTTGCGCAGGTCGGCAAAGTTTTCGTAACGGAAAGGATAATCCTCGGACTGGGTCTGATCAAAAGACCAGACACAGTACGCCGGCTCCTGCCAGGCCATGCCCCGCCCCCGCTCCTGCCAGCCGCGGGCCCTGGTCCGGATACGGTTGACTCCGAAAAACCAGTAGAGGCCCGGACCAAAGAACGGCAGCGTAAAGCTGACCGCAATCCAGCCGACAGCGGCGCGCGGATCCCGCTTGTTCAGCAGAATGTGGGCGATGGTCCCGAAGGTCACGATGGCATAAAAGATAGCGCCTAAGACCTCGAGCAGGATGTCAAGCAGTTCTGTCACAGTCAGACCGGCTCCCTGAACAAAAAACGACTGTCAAGATGACAGCCGTTTCATTCACCGTAAAGATGTCGCGCACCGCGGACAGGTCAGCATACTGGTCGATGCAACCTTATGGCCGCAACTCGGACAATTGAACCAGTACTTGCAGAATTTGCATTGTGGATCAGACAGACCCTGTTTTTTACTGCATTTCGGGCACTGCCGATACATCTTCTGATGATCGATATAATCGTCGAAAAGCAATCCGCAGTCCGGACAGACCCTGGCCTTGCGGTTGGAAATAACCTTTTCGCAACCCGATTGCGGGCAGACGAAAACCGTTCGACAGCTGCGACAATAATATTTCCCCTTTTTCTCTTCCTTGCAGACCTGGCACTTTTCCATGGCAGATACCTCTCCTGGCAGAAGGGAAAATCAATATAACATTCATTCAATAACAGACTACAAGTATACCTCATTGATATTACATAAAAAAACCGGGCCCCTCAAGGCCCGGTTCGAAAAGTTCAACTGATTTTTATTCAGTCTATTTTCCTGAACATCGAGGCCTGAACGCCGCAGATGGCACAGGGGGCATCCGGTTTCCCTTCAACCGTATTGCCGCAAACCGGGCAAACGTAATAGTCAACCGACTCGTTGCTGCCGAGATTGTCGAGTGCCTTCTGGTAGAGGTTGGCATGAATCTTTTCAACCTCGTTGGCAAAGGTAAAGCTCCGCTCGGCAGCGGCCAACCCTTCGGCCTTGGCATCTTCGATCATTGCCGGATACATACTGGTGAACTCCTCGGTCTCACCTTCGATCGCCGTCTTGAGGTTGGCTTCGGTCGAGCCGATCCTGCCGGCGGCCCGCAAGTGGGCGTGGGCATGAATCGTTTCGGCGGCAGCCGCCGCACGGAACAGCTTGGCGATCTGGGCATAACCATCCTTGTCGGCCTGCTCGGCGAACGCCAGGTACTTGCGATTGGCCTGGGATTCACCGGCAAAAGCATCCATCAACCCCTGCTCACTCTTGCTCCCTTTCATTTCAGTCATAAACCTACTCCTTCTTAATTATATGGAAAATCCTGAATAAAATATGTCCGGTCAGTTTAGCAATTCATTTTGTCATGTCAATGACCGAACCCTCTCCTGCTTGCCTTTGTTGTAAAAAAACCTTATGCTGTGACCATGAGTGAGTATCAGGTTGAAAAACAGAGGGCTGAAGTCACCATCTATCTGACCGACGGCGAGGAGCGTCAGGGCGTTCTTTTCCTGAGCCCGTTCTCGTCCCTGCACAGCGGCCCGCAAACCCTGGTCGAGTTCCTGCATGAAGAGGAGCCGTTCGTTCCTTTTATCCGCAGCGACGATTCTTTCCGGCTTCTCAATAAAAGACATATCAGTCATGTCCGCTATCAGCCGCAAGAGAGTGACCAGCCGAAAATCGGCACCGAGGTCAAGGTCAGCATCACCTTTATCAACGGCAAGGAACTCGCCGGCACCGCCGTTCTTGAAACACCGGAAGGGAAAGGGCGCCTGCTCGATTTCCTCAACGGCAAGCCTGGCTATTTCTCGCTCGATTGCGGTGATGGCGAATTCTATCTGGTCAACCCCCGGGTTATCGTCGAAATTTCTGACAAATAAAAAGGCAGGCTTTATGCCTGCCTTCCGTTGCCAAAAATCATTTTTTATTCAACGACTGCCACCGGATCCCGTTGCGCGACGACGGACCCTTCTTCGTGCAATACAAAATCATAGCTGTCCTTGAGCTTTTTTGTGAACAGCGTGCCGAGCCAGAGGAGGGATCCGCCCGGGATGATCAGGCCGGCGGTCCAGAGTGATGAACGCGCGCCCTCGTCAACTTCATTCGAGGTCATCTCGTAACGAACCGGAAGGTAGCCCTCTTTGCGCAGGAGCAGTTCATAGCTCTTGCTTTTGAGCCCGGTTCGATAGCGGTAGGTACACGGCGTGGCACAGACCTCCTTGCCGTCCACAAAAACCCGCGCCCGGGCCGGCTCTGAAAGAATCATCGTCTTGCGGGCGCAGCCGCTGGCCAACAGGAAAACGATAATCAGCAGACAGGCACAAACTTTCTTCAACATACTCGCTCCATCCTCCCCTCGAACACCCAGTCAATAGAGCAAGGCCGATGCCAAAGTGCTCGTTTTTGCGTCGTTTTCATTGCGGACGCAAAAGAAGGAACCGGTCGCCTCGCCATTCCTGTCAGACTGACTGTCTTTTCATGAAGTTAGGTGGTTTTTTATACGGAAGCGGGTCAATCGCAATTACTACGAAAACAGAAGCGGCCGGCAGCAGGCCCTGTTGCCGCAAGTATAATGACGGAACGGTCCGACACAAAATTGTCACCACTGAACCGATTTGCTCAGAGATAGGACCGGAGATAACAGCCGGTGTGTGATTTCGAGACCCGGGCAACCTCTTCCGGGGTTCCGGTCGCGACAATCCGGCCGCCGCGATCCCCCCCTTCGGGTCCGAGATCGATGATATGGTCGGCCGTCTTGATGACATCGAGGTTGTGCTCAATCACCAGGACCGTATTGCCGGCATCGACCAGGCGTTGCAGGACGTCGAGAAGCTTGCGGATGTCGGCGAAATGCAGGCCGGTCGTCGGTTCGTCGAGGATGTAGATGGTCTGGCCGGTCGCCCGTTTGCCGAGCTCCTTGGCCAGCTTGACCCGCTGGGCCTCGCCGCCGGAGAGGGTGGTCGCACTCTGGCCGAGCTTGATATAGCCGAGGCCGACATCGCGCAGGGTTTCGAGCTTGCGATTGATCTTCGGGATGTTGGCGAAAAACTTCGCCGCCTGGTTGGCGGTCATATCGAGGACATCGGCGATCGTCTCCCCCTTGTACTTGATCTCCAGGGTCTCGCGATTGAAGCGCGCCCCCTTGCAGACTTCGCACTGGACATAGACATCCGGGAGAAAATGCATCTCGATCTTGATGATACCGTCCCCCTGGCACGCTTCACAGCGTCCGCCCTTGACATTAAACGAAAACCGCCCCGGCTTATAGCCCCTGATTTTCGCTTCCGGCAACTGGGCAAACAGCTCGCGGATATCGGAGAAGACACCGGTATAGGTTGCCGGGTTGGAGCGCGGCGTCCGGCCGATCGGCGACTGATCAATATCAATCACCTTGTCGAGCATTTCCAGCCCGATAATATCCTCTACCTTGCCGGCCCGGTCACGCGAACGGTTGAGCCGCTGGGCCAAGGTCTTGTAGAGGGTGTCGATAACCAGCGTCGACTTGCCGGAACCGGACACACCGGTGACACAGGTCAGGACACCGAGGGGGAACCGGGCGTTGACATTCTTCAGGTTATTCGCCGATGCGCCACGCAGTTCAAGATACTGCTCCGGCTGACGCCGCTGCTCCGGGAGCGGAATCATTTCGACGCCGCTCAGGTACTTGCCGGTCAACGAGTCACTGACCTTCATGATATCCTGCGGGGTCCCTTCGGCAACAATTTCACCGCCGAGCACGCCGGCGGCCGGCCCCATGTCGATCACATGGTCGGCCTCGAGAATCGTCTCCTCGTCATGCTCGACGACCAGTACGGTATTGCCGAGGTCGCGGAGCTTCTTCAGGGTTTCGAGTAGGCGCCGGTTGTCTCTCTGGTGCAGACCGATCGACGGCTCATCGAGAATATAGAGGACGCCGACCAGTGATGAGCCGACCTGGGTCGCCAGCCGGATCCGCTGCCCTTCGCCACCGGAGAGCGTCCCGGAGGTTCGATCAAGGGTCAGGTAATCGAGGCCGACATGGGTCAGGAAAGAGAGTCGTTCACGGATCTCCTTGAGAATGCGCCGGCCGATCTCCGTCTCCTTGGCGGTTAATTCGAGATCGTTGAAAAACTTATCGGCTTCTATTATCGACTGGGCCACGACTTCCTGCATATTCTTTTTGCCGACCCTGACATGAAGAGACTCCGGCCGCAGGCGGGCCCCGTTGCAGCTCGGGCAGGGCATGATATTCATGTAGCGCTCGAGATTTTCACGCACGGCGTCGGAATCGGTTTCATGATAGCGCCGCTCGAGATTCGGCAGCACCCCTTCGAATGGCTTGTGGTAAAAATGCCGCCGACTCCCCTGGTCAAAGAAGAACTTGACCTCCTCCTTGCCGGAACCACGCAGCAGGATATCGCGTATCGTTTGCGGTAATTTCTGGAAAGGAGTTTTGATATCGAAACCATAATGATCGGAAAGCGCTTCAAGGGTCTGCTGGTACCAGTACCCGGTGCGCGACTCCCACGGCCTGATCGCACCTTCACGAATCGACAATTCCGGATTCGGCACGACCAGGTCGGCATCGAAATACATCCGGGTTCCAAGCCCTGAACAGTCGTCGCAGGCGCCATACGGATTGTTGAAGGAGAACATCCGTGGCGTGATCTCCGGATAGGAGACGCCGCACTCGACACAGGCATGCTGCTCGGATAAGAGCTGGCTCTCGCCATCGACAACCTCAACCCGCACTACCCCTTCGGCGAGGCCGAGGGCGGTTTCGATCGAATCGGCCAGGCGGCTTTCGACCCCTTCCTTGATGACGATCCGGTCAACCACAACCTCAATGGTATGTTTCTTGTTCTTGTCGAGTTCGATCGCATCGCCCAGTTCATGCATCGCGCCGTCGATCCGGACCCGGACAAAACCATCGGCCTGCAGCTGCTTAAGCTCCTTGCGATATTCCCCCTTGCGGCCACGGACAATCGGCGCCATCACCATCAACCGGCTCTTCTGCGGCCAGGCCATCACCTGGTCAACCATCTGCTGAACGGTCTGCGAGCTGATCTCCTTACCGCACTTGTAGCAGTGAACCCGGCCGACCCGGGCAAACAGCAGGCGCAGGTAATCGTAGATTTCGGTGACCGTGCCGACGGTTGAGCGGGGGTTCTTCGAGGTTGTCTTCTGTTCGATCGAGATCGCCGGCGACAGCCCCTCGATGCTTTCGACATCCGGCTTGTCCATCTGCTCGAGAAACTGCCGGGCATAGGCTGACAGCGATTCGACATAGCGCCGCTGACCCTCGGCATAGATCGTATCGAAGGCGAGGGTACTCTTTCCGGAGCCGGAGACACCGGTGATCACCACCAGCTTGTCGCGCGGGATTTCGATGTCGATATTTTTCAGGTTGTGCTCGCAGGCACCCTTGATGATGATTTTGTCAGTCATGGATATCAACCATTTCTAAGAATTTCATTAACGGAGAGTCGGAGAGAGGTAGAGTTCGCGGAGAAAAGCCCATCCTGATTCAGGCTTTAGCTATCTTGATCTTCTCTCCTCCTCTGCGCCTCTCCGTTAAAAGTTCTTGGGATCTAATTTCGCATTCCCACCATTTCCTCGGCCATGCGAATCGCCGCCACCAGGCTGGCGCAGCTTGCTTTGCCGGTGCCGGCCAGATCGTAGGCGGTGCCGTGGTCAACCGAGGTCCGGACGATCGGCAGACCGAGGGTGATATTGACGCCGTCCTCGAAATGGAGCAGCTTAAGTGGAATCAGCCCCTGGTCATGGTACATGCAGATCACGGCATCATACTGTCCGGCCGCCGCAAAATGAAAAAAGGTGTCGGCGCTGTGCGGGCCGCTGGCATCGATCCCTTCCGCCCGCGCTTGTTTGATCGCCGGAGCAATAATTTCCTCCTCTTCGCGACCGAACAGCCCGGCTTCGCCGGCATGCGGGTTGAGCGCGAGCACCGCCAGGTGCGGCCGGGCAATGCCGAAACGGCTTCGAAGGGCCTCTTCGGTAATCCGGATGGTCGAGACAATCCTGTCACGATCAAGCTGTTCGGGGACATCGGCGAGGGCAAGATGCGTTGTCACCAGGCTGACCCGCAGGCGTTTACCGGCGAGCATCATCACGACTTTGCCGACATCGCAGCGATCAGCGAGGAGTTCGGTATGGCCGGGGAACTCAATACCGGCGTCATTGATCGCCTTCTTGTTGATCGGAGCGGTGACCAGGCCCGCCGCCCGGCCGGCCAGGCACTGTTCGGCCGCCCAATCGACATAGCGTGCCATCGCCACCCCGCAAGCCGTATCGGGTGCTCCATAAACCAGCGATTCGGCCGCGAGCTCGCTCAGATTCATCACCTGAATCGACTTGCCGCTGAGCGAAAGAGCATCACCGTAAACCATCGCCTCAACACCGTACAGGCGCGCCGCCCTCTGCAGCACAGCGAGGTCGCCGGCAACAATCAATGGACTGCTGATGACATCAAGTCGACTCTCGAGCAGCGCCTTGACAATGATTTCCGGGCCGACTCCGGTCGGATCGCCCATGGTTATGATCAGCGGTTTTTCCATCGTCCCTCTCGCAAAGGTAAGGTACCACTATAACGTGCCGGGCCGATGATCGACAACCGAAAACCAAAAACCGCAAATGCATCACACTGACCGAATCTGGTATATTATAGAGAAGTACAGCAGAAGGAGAAGGACATGAGATTCCGCCCGTATATCTTTTTAATATTGACGAGCCTGCTTCTGGCCGGCTGTTCAGGTCTGCGGGTCAGCCAGGACTATGCAGCCGGCAGCGACTTCCGTTCGCTCAAGAACTATGCCTGGCATTACGATACCCAGGAGAAAACCGGTGATATCCGAATCGACACTCCGCTGATCGACAATCGTATCCGCGCCGCCATCGACGACACTCTCAAGGCTCGAGGCTATCGCAAAGTCGCCCGAGACCGGGCTGATGTTCACGTTGCCTACCAGTATGGAATCCGCAGCCGGCTTGAATCGGACCAGCCGCAGACCAGCTTCGGCTTCGGCTTCGGCACCTACGGTCGGCACAGCTCGTTCGGCATCAGCTCCGGTTCAGATGTCCGCGCATACGACGAAGGGCTGCTGATCATTGATCTCCTCGATGCCCGCGACGGCTCAACCCTGTGGCGCGGCAAAGGGACCCGGCCGGTCTTCATCCATTCCGAACCGGAGAGAGTGACCCGGCAGATCAATCAGACGGTGCACAAGATCCTTGACCAGTTTCCGCCATAAAAAAGGCCCGGTTAACAAACCGGGCCTTCAGTACAGATTCGCAATTAAATTAGTGAATGGCATTACCCCAAAGAGTGCTTCCTTCCTGCCCATATTCGACCCAGATAGCGACCAGGGTCCCATCGGCAGCCACCGCCGTTTTCGCCGTTACATCTGTCAACTGATTGGCATTATTGAGAATTTCAGCGAGACCCCAACCTGAAGCCGGGTCAAAAACAGTCCGCCAGACATTCTGCCTTTCGCCATCATGCTGTTTCCAGGTCGCTACCGCCCGACCATCAGCAGCTATGGCCACCTGGACATCAAGTTCGCCACCGGCAAAATCTGATTCAATAGTTCGGGGACCGCTCCAACTGCCAGCGAAGTAGTTCCCCTGGAGTGTATACTTGTCACCCTCCCACTGGTACCAGGCAATCAGGGCCTGCCCGTTAACATTCATCGCAACGTTCGGTGCCAGCACCGTATTGTCGGTTGAATCAACTGTGAAGGGTTGCCCCCACCCGGCAAGATTGTTGTAAAAAACACCCTGAATGTTATTGCGAACCCCATCCGACTGGACCCAGGCGACCAGACCATTCCCCTGCTTGTCCATGGCAACCCGTGGAGACAACGCCGACCCGACTTCCTGCTCAAGCAGGATCGGCTCAGCCCACCCGGAATCGACGCGGAAAGACTGACTCCAGATGTTCAGGGTCTGGTTGTCCGACTGGTACCAGACGACCAGTGCGTTGCCCTGGCTGTCAATCGCCGCCTGCGGCGACCTCACCTCGGTATCACTAACGCTGGCAATCGCCTCGACAGGGCTCCAGCTTCCAGACGAACCTGAATATCTCTTAACCCATGCCCGGTAATGATCATTTGTGTACTCACGCCAAACGGCAATCGCATTACCGCCCGGCTCGATAGCAACCGCCGGTGAATAGGTCATTCCGGTCAATCCGGCTATCGGTTCGGCCACCGACCAGAGCCCGGTCGAAATGTCAAAGTAGTTAACGTAGACGCCATTTTCCGCACCATCCGATTGGGTCCAGAGGGCCATGGTCTGACTGTTCTCATCAGTGGCAACTTCCGGAGAGACCGCTGTCGTCGCCGCGACCCCGACAACCTGGGCCGGACTGGATGAGTCCGTCGCGGCAGATCCACCACTCTGGCCACATGCAATCAGCAGTGGCAATATTGCCAAACCTGTCAATACTGAACTAATTATTTTCTTCATAACCAGATCTCCCAACCGCTCACAAATCCCGGGGAAACTCACTGTTTCTAGGCAAAAACCGCTTCATATAAAAAACCATCCTCCCGGGCAGGCCCGATCGGTACCAGAAAAATATCGAGTTGTCCCAATTTTTCATGGTTCAATGCATAAATACCTTGCGGTAACGATTCTTCCTGTTCGTCCTTGAACACCAGGGAAAATGGTTCCCGGAGCTCATTTTCTTGAGGTTTTGAGCCGAGTGAATTCACTTCGACCAACTTAACCTGAAGCAATGCAGCATCGTCTGAACCAAGCTGGAACAGCTCCCCCAGGTGAGGCTCAAACATCGCTTTTTCAACTTTTTCAAGCATCAACCAGGTTCCCCTTTACCCGTTATCAACAGTGTCTGCATAATCAATGGAAAAAACCAGGTACTTCGGTTGGCCAGAGGGAATACTCTGCATAGCATAATCCAGCCTTTCGGCATGTTCTTCCCTCTCGGTGCTGACATTCATGCGGCTGAAGCGCCAGTTTGGCAACTGTTGTCCCGGACGACCCTGTACCGCCAGCAGATAAAATCCCCGGCGTAATTTCGGTTGGCCGAAATCCCGGCCAACGGTCACCAAAAGAGGCACCGTCTGCGGCTTGTCGTCACCCAGAGTCAGAGTCAGATCAAGGCTGTGGCTGACCAGAGGCACGTTTGCCGTGACGGCGGAGCTGACATTCTGCGCCGGCCCACCCTGGTAACTCCAGATCTGCCAGGGAATTTTTTCATCAACTCCAGCCACCTTGCTATGCACCTGCAGTGCGACCGACTGCATATCAGCGGCGGAAGGAGTTCCATCGAGGCCGGTCATGCCGTGCACCGTCAATCGACAGCCGCGTTTCAGCAGGGCCGCATCCCCGGCAGGAAGACGGGAAGCATCAACCAGCCGATCCGACAAGTTTGCAGTCCGGGTGATTTCACCCAGAGTGAGTCCGTCGGTTGCCAGCGTCAGCGTTGCGGCTGACGGGCTCTCCGGTTGCAGCAGCGGGAGCTTTTCACTTCCCGGCCAGTAGCCAAGAGACATGAGCTTGTCACCGACCACCATCTGCCGATTCACCAGGGCCCAGGCATTTGAGCCTGCTCCGAGCAGAACCGGCACCGCCGCCGTCGCCAGCGTCAATTTAAGGAAATCACGTCTTTCCAGATTTTTCATTTCTCATCTCCGGAAATGGGGGTTAACCAGCGGTCGACAACCGGACCATTTCTTCCGGTCGCCATTCCATCATTTCATAAACGCCTTTATCGGCGATTGGTTTGAAGCCAAGCCGATCGTAGAGCCGCCGGGCCGGGTTATTCCCCTCGACATGCAATCGGACGGGCAACGCCTTGTCCGCCGCTTCGTCGAGGAGAAGCTGCATCATCAACTTTCCGAGACCGGCACCCTGATGTTCCGGCAACAGGGCGATATCGATCAGACGGATTTCGTCTTCACGGCGATCAATATAGAAGCGGCCGATCGCGGTACCATTCAATTCAATAATATCGAAATCAACGGTCTTGAACTGCTCCTGATAATAAGTATGCTGGGCTGTGAACTGCATTCGGAGGAAGTTTGTTTTCTCTTCCTCCGACCAAGGCGTGATAGCCATCTCATCGGCCCGGGTACTGGCATAAAGTGCACAGAGGAATTGTTCATCCTCCGGCACAATCGATCGCAAGGTCACCCCCTCCGGCAATTTTCTACTGTTATTCAAATTTGACAAATCCAAACCTAACCCCTGGAGGGATAAAGTCCCTGCAGGGCAATGATATAGTTCAGGGTCAGAAACGGCTGCATGTTGTTGTGGGCTTGACTGCTCCCGCTCGGTGCCAAAACTCCATCGGCCATCGGCACCAGATTGGCAGCTGGAGCGTAACTGTTGCCACCGACACTGCGGGCCAACGCAGTCGAACCATCTGGTGCATTCATTGTAGCCGGAACATTTGCCGCCCGCGGGGTGTGATTGTGGCTCGGCATCTGGGCTTCAGTGAGGGTAACGGTTTCAAGACCACCTCTTTCTCCGAGCCGGTGCGAGGTCAAACCCGGCCCGCGGCCGGGATGCATCGGTGCCCGCCCCTGCAAATTCGGCAGGGCAGTCGTCGTTCGTCCGTCACCGCCATAAGTTGTACCGATCAAGGAGAAGAGTGCTGTGTTCTGTGATATAGGCAAAAGCTGGCCATCGCAGAAGGCCCAGCTGCGCGGAGCAAAGTTACCGGCAAATATTCTGATTTCAGCGACAAAAGGTTCTGACATGAGAATGCTCCTCCTAGAACCTGGATGGATAAATGCCAACCAGTGCAATGATATAATTAACGCAGAGATACGGCATCAGGTTGGTATGTTGCCTACTGCCACCAACGCTGTTTACCGCTGTTCCGGACATATCGGCAGATGGCGCCGTTGGGCGATAATTCCGGATCGACGGCGAGGCTGCCGGATAGTTGTCAGCCGGATTGGCCTCATTACCGGAAGCGGAAGAGAACTGGCCCGTATGAGAATGCGACGGTAGTTGGTTTGTTGTCAAGGTTACGTTTTCGCCACCAGCCTTCTCCCCCAATCTTCGTGGAGACAAGCCCGGACCGGTTCCGGCATGGATCGGAAGGCGCCCCCGCAGGTCCGGCAACCCGAAAGTCGTCCGGCCATCGCCGCCGTAGATGGTCCCGTAGAGAGAGAAGAGAGCGTCATTCTGGCTGACGGCCAGCAGTTGGCCATCACAGTAAGCCCAACCACGCGGCGCAAAGTTGCCGGCAAACATCCTGATTTCTCCAACAAATGGTTCAGACATAATCGCTACTCCTCACTAGTTCCGCGAAGGGAAAAGGCCCTGCAGGGCGATACAGAAATTAAGCGCCAGGAACGGCTGCATGTTTTCATGCGCCTGTCCACCACCGGTGCTGGAGACGGTCCCGGCAACGGGGGTAACCAGAGTATCGCCATCATGATACTGATTTTGCGCTGCTGCCAGAGTATTGGTGGTTGGAATCGGACTGTTCGCATTGTCGTCCGAGGCCTGCCAATCGTGATCATGATTCGGCATTTCAGCGGCCGAAAGGGTGTTGGTCTCTTCCCCCGACTTTTGTCCCAGAGGGTGACTGCCTTCGACATGAATCGGTGTGCGGCCGCGCAGGTCTGGCAGGGCGAAGGATGTCCGGCCATCGCCGCCGTAAGTGGTGCCGAGCAGGGAATAGAGCGACTGGTTCTGGTTGATCGGCAGAATCTGGCCGTCGCAGAACGCCCAGCCGCGCGGCGCGAAATTGAACCCGACGATCCGGATTTCAGCTAAGAAAGGTTCTGACATGTTGTTTCTCCTTATACGTCCATTTCCGGCTTAAAGCATTACGGGCATGGAACCCCTGTCACGCCATTAACGAGACTCGCATCAACACCCCCTCCTGGAAATAACGGAAACGGGCCGTTAATCATCACATTGCCCAACCCATTCAGATAAGTATCAATATTGGTGCTTGCTGTACCGACCGGCCCGAAAGTATTGAATTCGCCGTTAGCCGACCCAGCATATCCCGGCAGATTGTAATTCGCCGTTGCACTAAGCTGGTCGAGGAAAACAGCATTCCCGGAAAAAGCCGCTCCGTTGTTGTTG
>PKUH01000059.1 GCA_002869615.1 Desulfuromonas sp.
CGTCCTCAAGGGCTGGGCCGAAAGCCGTTTCGGTCTGGCTCCGACCTTTCATCACGAACTGATCGATGATGTCCATTCCGAAGCCTATCATCATTATCTCAAAGAGCGGATGCAGGGCAAGTCACGGACCAACGCGATCTACCAGCAGTTTGATCTTCTTTACGAATATGCCCAGTACGAAATGGGGTTGAAACAGCCGGTGACGTCGATAGAGAGGCTCTATCGCGGGATCAACGATTTCAACGAACAGCGCATCCTCAAGGAAATCGGCAAAAACCATCACCTGGTGCGCCTCAATAATCTGGTCTCCTTCACGACCGATTTCGAGCGGGCCTGGGAATTCGGCAGCCGGGTGATGCAGGCCGAGGTTCCGGTTGCCAAAGTGGTCTTCCGATCCGATCTTCTGCCGAATGCCCTGCTCAAGGGAGAAGAAGAAGTTATCGTTATCGGTGGTGAATATGAAGTCAAGGTGCTGATCGGTGGCTAGGGACTGTCGCCGAACGGTGGCTGCCCCTTTTGGGAATGGGGAATAAATGCAGACCAGGCCAGAAAAAACTGAAATTATAGACCGCGGCCGGGCCGCGTTCCTCGGCCTGGCCCTGGGTGATGCCCTTGGCGCCACTACCGAATTCATGACTCCGCGAGAGATCCAGGCCAAATACAAGGTCCACCGCAAAATCATCGGTGGCGGCTGGCTCAATATCAAGGCCGGAAGGGTTACTGACGATACCGAAATGTCGCTTGCCATCGCGCGTAGTCTGACGTTTTGCGAAGAATGGAACCTTGAAGATATCGCCCGCAATTTTGTCAACTGGATGCGCAGCAAGCCGATTGATATCGGTTCGACCGTGCGCAAGGGAATCCGTAATTACATGCGCAGCGGCGAACTGTCGGTTGCGCCGAACGACTGGGACGCCGGCAACGGTGCGGCCATGCGGATGGCTCCGGTTGCGCTGTTCACTCTCGGTGATGAAGAATTGCTGAGTCGCTGCAGTCGCGAGCAGGCCCGCTTGACCCACCATCATCAATACTCGGATGCCGCCTGCCTCTGTATCGGCAGGATGATTCATGCCGCTTTGCTCGGCGCTGATCGTTTCCGCCTGCATGAACTGACCCGGGAACTGGCGGCGACGCATCCGAAGTTCAAGTTCAATCATTACGACGGACAGGCGAGCGGCTATATCGTTGAGACCATGCGCACAGTTTTTCATTTCCTGTTTACGACAGCATCGTTTGAGGAGTGTCTCATCGGCATTGTCAATCAGGGGGGTGATGCCGATACGACCGGCGCGATCGGCGGCATGATCGCCGGCGCCTTTTATGGCATCGAGGCGTTGCCGCATCGTTGGCTGCGCAAGCTTGATTTCGATACCCGGATTGCAATTGAGGACCAGGCAGTTCGATTGTTGCGGCTTTCGCCAATGTTCAGAAAATGAATAAACCCGATTGCCAAGAACCGGTCAGGCCGTTGCACAAAGCTTTTCAATCGTTGTGCAAAGCTGGCCCGGTTCCTGCTAAATAATAACTAGATTCTTTGTGGTGACAACGCTGTCGCCTTCACCGCGCAACGAAGCCCGGACGCAAACCGTTCGGGCCTTTCTGTTCAAGGAGAGATGACATGGTTGAACATAACGGATTTTTGACCTTGCCGAAAACGGCACAACTATTGAGAACTACAGAGATTAATGTCCTGATGCATGTCCGCAAGGGGCTGCTTGAGCAGGTCGAAATGGATGGTCTGTGGTACATCACGATCGGTAGTTTTGAAGAGTTCGTGTCGCATAATGGTATCCGCAAGGCGGCCGCGGTCTGCTCGGCCGGATGTGGCCGTCATGCCGACTGTGCAAGCAGTTGTGGTTAATGATTAGGCAAAGGAGTTGATGATGGGCATCGAGATCAAGCCCTCCGATCTTTATTTCAAGTACTATCACAAGAAGGAAACGCGGGATCAGCCGAAATTCACCGGCAAGCCGGATTCGGCCGAATTCGACCGGAATGATCTTTACGAGGTCCTGCCGATGTTTGCCGCAGTGATGGATCACTTCGAAACAAACGATCAGGCGGTTTTGCACAAGCTCGAGGAAATCGTTATTTATAATCTGCCGCAGTCGATCCGGAGTCGCGAGGATGTTTTCGATTGCCTGGTCGCATCGATCGAACAGTTGCTTGAGTCTTGACATGCACGAACTGACCGGTGATCTTTGGGCGAGGCATGCCGCTGGCGATGTGGTTGCCATTACAACCGGCGGCGCGGTCGATAAAAAAGGCTCCTGCCTGATGCCGCGCGGCTGTGCAGCCCAGGCCCGGAAGCGATTTTCAGGTATTGAAAAGGTTCTTGGAGAGATGGTCCGCAAGCATGGCGTCCATGTTTATGATCTCGGCAACCGGATCGTCAGCTTTCCGGTCGAAAACAGCCCGTTCGAAGTCCCGAGTCTGCACCTTATTGAACAGTCATGTCGGGAACTGGTCAGTCTGGTTGATCGTCAGGGCTGGGAGAGGGTGATTGTGCCGCGCCCCGGTTGCGGTGGTGGCGGTCTCAGCTGGCAGGAAGTCCGGCCGATTCTGGAGCGGCATTTTGATGCGCGATTCCATATCATATCGCAGGAGATACAATGAGCAGAACAGCACAACATGGAGACCGGGTAACAGTCTCCTATATCGGAACTCTCGACAATGGACGTATTTTCGATAGTACCGAAGAGAACCCCCTGACCATAAAGCTCGGCGCCGATGAAGTCTTTCCGGCCCTGGAAAAAGAGATCGTCGGCATGGCAGTCGGTCAGGTCAAGAATATATGTTTGTGTCCCCGGGATGCCTATGGCCCGCGCCGCCCCGAGAATGTCCTCCGGGTCAAGCGCGAACTTTTTCCGGCGGACAAGGAACTGAGGGTCGGGCAGAAACTCGAGGTCGAATTTGGTGACGCCGGCCGGCAGGTCATGCTGATCCTTGATCATGATGATGAAGAGGTTGCTCTCGACGGCAACCATCCCCTGGCCGGGCTCGATCTCACATTTGCCCTGAGACTCGACGCGATTTTGTGATAGTCTCATTTCCATTCTTTTGTTGAAGGAAGGACGATGCCACGGGATATTGCCGGAGAATTTTATAAAAGGGCCGGACATAAACTGGCGCTGCTTTACGGTGAGCATCAGGCCGGGATCCTGATTGACGAACTGATCTCGCTTTTGCAGCACCATGTCGCCCAGGAACGGGATTGTCGTCTGCAACGCTGGGATGAACGGGATGTTATCCTGATTACCTACGGCGACAGTATTGTCGAAGCAGAAAAAGCGCCGCTGCAAAGCCTCAACGGTTTTCTCAACAGGTATTTGAGCGGTCTTGTTTCGACGATTCATCTCCTGCCGTTTTTCCCCTATAGCTCTGACGACGGCTTCTCGGTGATCGACTACACGACGGTCAATCCCGATTTCGGAGACTGGAATGATATCGAGCGGATCGGTGAAGGTTTCGATCTGATGATCGATCTGGTGATCAACCATGTCTCGCGGGAATCTCTCTGGTTTATCGATTTCATTAACCAGAAACCGCCGGCCTGTTATTACTTCTGGGAAGTCGATCCGGTGGTTGATCTCAGCGAGGTGGTCCGCCCCCGCAAAAACAACCTGTTGACCCCGGTCCATACCCATCGTGGAGTCAGGTATGTCTGGTCGACCTTCAGCGAGGACCAGATCGACGTCAACTTCGGCAATCCGAACGTCCTGCGCGAATTTGTCCGCATCCTTCTCCTCTACCTGTCGCGCGGCGGCCGCTTCATCCGGCTCGATGCTATTGCCTTCCTCTGGAAAAAACTCGGAACCAGCTGTATCAATCTCCCCGAAACCCATGAGATCGTCAAGATTCTGCGAATTATCATGGAGCTTGTTGCCCCATCATCGGTGCTTTTGACCGAGACCAACGTGCCGAAGGAACAGAATCGCAGCTACTTCGGTGATGGTGATGAAGCGCATATGATCTACCATTTCAGCCTGGCACCGTTGCTGCTGCACGCCCTGCATCACGGCTGCAGCGATGTCCTGAATGAATGGGCAAAAATCTCATTTGACGCGCCGCCCGGATGTACCTATCTCAATTTCACCGCGTCGCATGACGGCATCGGTTTGCGCCCGGCCGAAGGGTTGTTGTCACCGGATGAGGTTGACAGCCTGATCGACATGATGCGCCAGTTCGGCGGCTTCGTCAGCATGAAGGCGAATCCGGATGGCCAGGACAGCCCGTACGA
>PKUH01000060.1 GCA_002869615.1 Desulfuromonas sp.
ATTGTGTGCGTATTGGTAGCCTTTGCCATAATCGAGATCCTTCATCAATTTGGTCGGGGCGTTGCGGATATGTTTCGGAACCGGAAGTGAGCCGCTGTTACGTACTTCGGACTGCGCCTGGTTGATGCCGACGTAGCTGGCATTGCTTTTCGGCGCGGTCGCCAGGTAAGTAACCCCCTGGGCCAGGTTGATGCGTCCTTCCGGCAAACCCACAAAATGAACAGCCTGCTGGACTGTCAGGGCGATCTGCAGGGCACGCGGATCGGCATTGCCGACATCCTCGGAAGCGAAAATGACCATACGCCGGGCGATAAACATCGGGTCTTCTCCCGCTTCGAGCATTCGGGCAAGCCAGTACAGGGCTCCGTCCGGGTCGGACCCGCGCATGCTCTTGATGAAGGCCGATATGACATTGTAATGCTCTTCGCCCCCTTTGTCGTAAATCAGGGCCTTCTTCTGAAGTGCTTCCTGGGCGATTTCAAGGGTCAAGGGTTCTTTGGCGGCGGCAGCGGCTGCTGTTTCGAGGGCATTGAGGGCGATGCGGGCATCGCCATCGGCCTGCTCGGCCAGAAAATCGAAAACCCCGTTTTCGATAGGCGGAATCGGTGCATGCAGCCCGCGCGGATCTTTGGTCGCGCGCTGCAAAAGTTCCCGGATATCGTCAGCCCCGAGTTGTTCCAACACGAAAACACGCGAACGTGAAAGCAGGGCGGCGTTGACTTCAAAGGAGGGGTTCTCGGTTGTGGCGCCGATCAGGATCACGTCGCCCTTTTCAACAGAGGGCAGAAAGGCGTCCTGCTGGGCCTTGTTGAAGCGATGGATTTCATCGACAAACAGCAGGGTTCTCTTGCCGTGATATTTTTTGTCGTCGCGGGCCCTGGCAACGATCTCGCGGACCTCCTTGACTCCCTGCAGTACGGCTGAAAAAAAGACAAAATTACACTTGCTGGTATGGGCAATCACCTGGGCCAGGGTGGTTTTCCCGGTGCCGGGTGGCCCCCAGAAAATAACGGAGGAAAGTTGATCGGATTCGATCAGCCGGCGCAGCAGCTTGCCCTCGCCGATCAGCTCCTTCTGGCCGACCATTTCCTGTAGTGTAGTCGGTCGCATCCGCTCGGCCAGCGGCATTGATAACGGGTCGGTTTGTGACTCGAAGAGATCCATGGTTCTCCTGTCGGGTGTCTGATCTTTTCCGAATCTAACACAGGCGGCGAAGGGCGACAAGAATGAGGGCGAAACAATAGACATCCGTAAGGCGCTATGTTAGATTTTCATGATTGAATTTCCGGAGGTTTGAATGAAGCGGGTTGGATTGTACGCCAAGCGAAACCATCCTGACGCTGCCGTATTGGCGGCCCGGGTCGCCGACTGGTTGCAGGAGCGGCAGGTCGAGGTTTTTTTCGAGCATGAGCTGGCATCTGATCTCGAGCGGGAAGGGTATCCGCAAGAGGAGATCCCGGGGCTGGTCGATCTGGTGATCGTTCTCGGTGGCGACGGCACGTTGATCTCGGTCTCGCGGATGATCGGCGATCGTGGTACGCCGATCCTCGGGGTTAACCTCGGCTCTCTCGGCTTTTTGACCGAAATTACCCGGCAGGAACTGTTCCAGGTTCTGGAAAAGGTTCTTGACGACAACTACGCGGTCTCCGACCGGCTGATGCTCGAAGCGATTGTCAGCCGCAACGGCAGCACGGCAAATACCTACCAGTTGCTGAATGACCTGGTTATCAATAAGGGGGCGCTGGCACGGATTATTGACATGGAAGTTTATGTCAATGACTCTTATCTGACCACCTTCAAGGCCGACGGGCTGATTATCTCTTCACCGACCGGTTCGACCGCTTACAATATGGCGGCCGGCGGCCCGATCATTTACCCGGGAACCGATTGCTTCGTCATTACCCCGATCTGCCCGCATATGCTGACCAACCGGCCGATGATTGTTCCGGCCGATTCGGTTATCCGGATCGAGGTCAAGTTCAAGGATGAAGATGTCGTCCTGACTGCTGACGGACAGGTCGGGATGCCGCTCAAGGGTGGTGACATTGTTGAGGTGCGGCGCTCGGTTAATCGCGCCCGACTTATTCTAAGTCCGGACAAGGAATACTTTCAAGTTCTGCGGACCAAGCTCCGTTGGGGGGAACGCTGATTTTCCGTTTATTCAATGCTGACTGAAATCCACATTAAAAATTTTGCCATTATTGAGCAGTTGCAGGTTTCCTTGCAGCCTGGTTTCAATGTGCTGACCGGCGAGACCGGGGCAGGAAAGTCGATCGTTATCGATGCCGTCGGA
>PKUH01000061.1 GCA_002869615.1 Desulfuromonas sp.
TTGGAATCTGCGCAGCGAGGGAACCTGATCATCAGGCGGGTGAGCTGGGGTGTCTTTCTTTTGCTTACTTTTCTTAGACAGGTAAGAAAAGTAAGGAGCACGCCGGGCGATACCGGCGACCTTTGGTTTGAAAGGGATACTGCTAGTTGGGGACACTTCCCGTAGTCCAGAGAAGTGTCCCTTGAGGAAAGTTTACTTTCGAAGAACCGCCGGGTCCCGGCCCGGCAGCCGGGTTCATTTCTTTATTAAGCGATAAAGAAACGAACCAAAGAAACCGCTCCCTTGCAGGGGGCTTTTTCGTGCGGACTGAATTGTTTCTGTTTAACTGTGTTACCGGGGAGTTTGCCTTGAGGCAAACGCAGTCCGTCGCTGTGGCTGTCGCGGTCGGGCTACGGTTCAGTGAACGCGCGAGCGGCAGCGACCTCAAGAGCTCCACGGGTGAGTCAAAAGCTTCAATGGATTCCCCCTTCGGCTACTTCGGCAAGCTCAGTACAAGATAGCTCAGGACAGGCAAGAAGAGTCAGGAACCCGCCGGGCGATACCGGCGACCTTTGGCCGGATGGGGACATTGCTGACAGGGACACTACCCGAATCTCAGGGAAGTGTCCCCCTGTAGACAGAAGACAGGAAGAACCGCGCGGTTGCGGCCGCGCACTCCGCCATACTCTTTTATTGAGCCATAAAAGAGTATGCAGAAAACGGCTCCCTTGCCGGGGGCTTTTTCGTGCGATCTGGATTATTTCTGTTCAAACTGTGCTGCCGGGGAGTTTGCCTTGAGGCAAACGCAGCTCGTCGTTGTGGCGGTTGCGGTCGGGCTGCGGTTCAGTAAACGCGCTGACGGGAGCGACCTCAAGAGCTCCACGGGTGAGTCAAAAGCTTCAATGGATTCCCCCTTCGGCTACTTCGGCAAGCTCAGCACAAGATAGCTCAGGACAGGCAAGAAGAGTCAGGAACCCGCCGGGCGATACCGGCGACCTTTGGCCGGATGGGGAGACTGCTAGTTGGGGACACTACCCGAATCTCAGGGAAGTGTCCCCCTGAAGACAGAAACAGGAAGAACCGCGCGGTTGCGGTCGGGCTGCGGTTCAGTGACCGCGCTGGCGGGTGCGACCTCAAGAGCAACGGGGGTAAGTCTAAGGCATTTGTTCCTGATTTTCTCTGGCAGCTTACAGCTTAAAACTTACAGCTGTCTTTATTTGCTTTACATAAGCCACCACACATTCGTGCGGCGGTCCGGAACGGTCTCAGGCTAAAGATCGCATTTGTATTCCGAGCCCCACTTCCTGGTAAACAGTTCATCCTCGGCAAACTTTTCTGCGAGGAAATCAATAAAACAACGCACCTTGAGCGGCACGTACTTGCTCTCGGGGTAGACCGCGTGAATCGGCGACTCCCAGGGGAGAAAATCGTTGAGGACGGTCACCAGCTCGCCGTGCGCCAGTTCGCAGCGCACCAGCCAGGCCGGCACCAGGGCGAGGCCGGTCCCGGCGATCATGATATCGCGGATGCCGTCGGTGTTGTCCGACTGGCAGTTGCCCCTGACCGGCACACTGATCTCCTCCTTCCCCTTCTTGAACCGCCAGTTGTTGCCGCTGCGCAGAAAGGTGTAGGTCAGGCAGTTGTGCTCCTTGAGATCCTCCGGGTGCTCCGGGAATCCGTACTTCTCAAAATAGGAGGGCGCCCCGACGACTACCATCGGGCTGACCCCGAGCCTGCGGGCGAGCAGCGACGAATCCTCGAGATCACCGATCCGGATCGCCAGGTCGACCCGCTCGGCCACCAGGTCAACAAAACGGTCGTTCATCATCAGGTCGATGCTGATTTCAGGGTAGCGCTCAAGGAACTCGGGCATGAACGGGGCGATGTGCAAGCGGCCGAAGGCGACCGACATGTTGACCCTGAGCCGGCCGCGCGGCGTTCCGCCGAGACTGGTCACCGTGGTTTCCGCTTCTTCGAGATCGGCCAGGATGCCGTGGCACCGTTCGTAATACGCCGAACCGGCCTCGGTCAGTACCAGCTGCCGGCTGCTCCGGTTGAGCAGGCGGACCCCGAGTTTCTGCTCCAGAGCCGAGATCTGTTTACTCACCGCCGGCTGGCCCATATTCATCTCACGGGCCACCGCCGAGAAACTTCCGGTATCAACCACCCGGGCGAAAAGTTTCATGGCTGTCAACTGGTCCATGTTCTCACCTCGCAACTATTCCATTCAGGAATGACTGGTATTCATTTTAGCACAGTTCCCCTTTCATGAGGAATACGGTAAGGTTTACCCAAGTTCGCAACAAAACTTACCGTGGGCAGGAAAAAGCCCCTTAGCAGAAAGGAACAGACCATGAAACGCTTTACTCAATTATCAGCACTCGCCGCTTTTACTTTTGCCTTTGCCGCAGCTCCGGTTGCTTCCAATATCATCGCCAACAACATGGGCAACGAGCCGCAGAAAGACAACAACTATGGATTCGAAGAAGTCCAGACTGCTGACAACAGCAACAACAAGTCTGACTGGCTCGAATTCAACGAAGTCAAAACCGCAAAAAACGAGATGAATGACAAGTCCGACTGGCTGAAGTTCAGGGATGTCAAAACAGCCCAGAGCGAACCCCAGAAAGACAACAACTACGGATTCGAAGAAGTTCAGACTGCCGAGAACAGCAACGACAAATCTGACTGGCTCGAGTTCAACGAAGTCAAAACCGCCTGATCAACGCCTCCACATCAGACGGCCAACCTGCAAAGCACCCCCGAGACCGGGGGTGCTTTTTTATGTTCAGCCGGGCGAGATTCAGACCATGCACTATCTGTCGAGCGGGCTCTTCACCCCGGCTCCACCCTTGTTGAGAACGTGGGTATAGATCATGGTTGTCGAGACATCGACATGCCCCAAAAGTTCCTGCACCGTTCGGATATCGTATCCACTGTCGAGCAGATGTGTTGCGAAGGAATGGCGCAACGTATGCGGTGTGACCCGCTTGCCCAACTCGCAAAGGCTGGCCGCATCGCGAACTGCCCGCTGAACAGACGATTCATCGAAATGGTGCCGACGGACGAAACCAGATTCCGGATCGACACTCAACTTGCTGGCCGGAAAGATGTATTGCCAGCGCCAATCCCGACCGGCCCTCGGGAATTTTTTACGGAGCGCCGTCGGCAACCACACTTCGCCGTGCCCCTGCGCGAGATCTTCCCCGTGCAACCGTCGTACGGTAACGATCTGCTCTTCCAGCATTGCCCGACAAACAGCCGGCAGCACAGTCACCCGATCCTTACGCCCCTTGCCGTCACGAATCATCAATTGATTATTGGCAAAGTCGACGTCCTGCACCCGCATGCGTACCGCCTCCATCAGGCGCAGTCCGGCCCCGTAGAGCAACTGGCAGATCAGCAGATGTGGCGGCGACAAGACATTCAACAGCAACGTCACCTCATCACACGACAAGACTGTCGGCATCCTGACCGGTTTTCTCGCCCGGGTGAAATCGGAAAAATCGCCGAGATCGTGGCCTTCCGATTCCTGGAACAAAAAGACGAGAGCGTTGAGCGCCTGTTTCTGGGTACTGACTGCGACATTATGTTTTTCAGCCAGCCAGGTCAGATAAGTCCTCACTGCGGTAGCATCAAGGTCCTCAATTTTGCGATGCGGGAAATAAAGAAGAAACCGTTTGGCCCAGTCGAGATAAGCGGCTTGAGTACGCTTGGCATACTGGCGACCAATCAGCGTACTGCGCATCCGGGATAATACTTCCTGGTGCGATGGCGATAATTTTGCGGCCGGCTGGCGAGCCGGCTCGGCTTTCTCCGGTTTCCGCTGCCCAAGCGCCCACGATATCTGCAACTGATCACGAAACAGATGCCACAAAGCCGTGCGCGCCTGGTTAATTTGCCAGGCTTTGACTTCAGAATTGTTTCCCAGGTTATCGAGAAAGGCCGAAACATGCTCAGGCTGGCATTCACGCAAAGGAAGTCGACCGAGAAACTTTACGAACTGCTGGCACCAGTTCGTGTACCAGTGGAATTGTTTCGGGTTGATCCTGTTTTTTATAAGGCAGTCTTCATACTGCCGCCAAAACTGCGCATCCAGGGTAACATCCCCCAAATCGTCCATCATAGCCCCCTCCCGACAAAACGAATGAATGATTTGCAACTGCCGTGAAAGCTTACAAAAAAAAATTGCCGGCGCAAGCTTGATGTAAGAAAAAAATCAACTCTTTGAAAAAA
>PKUH01000062.1 GCA_002869615.1 Desulfuromonas sp.
AAGGCTCGGATTCTGTTTATTCCATTTATGGTTGGCTTTGTACTCCTCCAGCTTATTGATTGCATCACCTTCAGAGATATTATCCAAACCCCACCAGCCAAGAGTTGACACCCGCTGCACCCCTCCCAAGGTTTGACGAATGACCCATTGGCGATCTTTACTGGTTCCTTTTTTTCGAGTTGGATGCTCGCGAAAGTACAAACCTAGCCTTCCATCTACCTTAGCCAAATCATCTAAGCGCGACATAACATCTCCAATCCAAGGGTAACAATTAAGGTTACAAGTTTTTGCCCTAAATCCTGTAACCCCCTAACATTTCCTAAATTAACTACGCAACTACATAATAACAGCTTAAATGGCTTTTTAAAAGGGTTTAGATGATGTTTAATGATAAAATAGGAAGGCTTACTCTTTTGAATGGCATTCAAGAGGTCGGCGGTTCGATCCCGCCTAGCTCCACCATAAAAATTTCAAGGGGTTACGATTCATTTCGTGACCCCTTGTTTATTCTGGAGATGGGTACTGTCCCCACACTATCCCCATTCATTTCACCTTTATAAAAGACCCAACCTTCCTTAAATCACAGCAGATAAGCTGAGCTGCTGAAATCTATTCAGCAGCGGCAACCGGCCCGAAAAACCGTTGCAGAAATCGGTGGGCTCTGTGATAAGCTACCTGAAGATTTCGCCGACCAGGGATTAAATCGGCGTTCGTCCAGTCTGTCATATTGTTATTGTCTGCGCCTCTGCGCAGCGGAAATCCGGGTAAACAGGAGGAGAACATGCCGATCGCCCCGCCAGATGAAACCTTGCTTGATCTTCCGGCAATGGAATTGATGGACCTCTTTGGCCGAATGCGCAGCCTTACCGACAAAGCGGGGTTCTCTGCTACGCTGCCGGCAATCTGGCAATGCTCGGACGAAAGTCAATCGATCAAGAAAGCGCTGTTCGGCTACACCTACGACTGCCCTTCGTTCAACCTCGGACGGGTCGGCGGCCTTCTCGACCCGACCCGTCTTTCTACCGCGGCCCATCACGGCAATGATCTGGTCATCATTGGCGGCAGTCATATCGGCCGGGAAGAGAATGACGGCATCGGCTATATCCGACGCGTTCACGGCGGGGTCGCTCCCTGTTGCGGCATGCTCTGCCGCGTACTCAGCGAATACCTTGAAGTCTACCGGCGCGCGACCAAGCTGATCAAAATCTCGCAACAAACTGAACAATACACCATTGAAGTTCCGTACAAGTACCTGTTCCCGAAACCGGCCGGGGAGACGGCGCGGATCAGCATCAGCCTTGAAAAGTTGATTGGAGGTGAAGCCCTCGGTGAAGGAACTCTCGGTAAACTTTATCCGTTAAATCCGGAAATCGTCGAGAAAAACCGACAGTCACTCGCAGGCATGAATGAAACGCCGACTCCGATCGGCGAACTGCTCACCCCTGAGTCCTTCACCTTCAGCAAAAAGGTCGACCACGAAAGTCGTGAGCCACAGCACATGCTGGAATCCTCCATTTTTGACTTTTTCCCGGAAATCGTAACCTCGAAGCGCCCGCATCGCCGGATGTGCGATATCAACTCCTGGCGCCAATTCCATCGGATCGCCTCCTACATTACCGACAGCTTTGACGGCAGCCGGCGCAATATTTTTGTTCTGGCCGGGCTGACGATTGATCATTCGATCCGCCACAGCACCTTTGTTCCGCAATTCGGCTTCTGGATGGAGCAGGGGCGCGCTCTTGAGGCCCGATATTTCGGGCCCGGGGCAATTCAGCAGCTAATCCTCGAACAGAAAATTTACAGCCCGCCTTCGACCTTCCTTGAATACGCCGGGATTGACTTGCTTTAAGGATCTGGCCCGTAAATTACGCCGATACTCCGGCCGAAACCAAACGCCCACCCAATCCATTATTAAATATATATGGTTTTTAATAGATTTAATTAAAACACTGTTCTATACTATATATTAGACGGTGGGGATTACAGCTAGAGGTAGACATGTTCGGTCCGATCAAGACAATCTATACATGGTTGGAAAAAACCTTCTTCAACACCCTGACCAGAAAACTGGCCGGTAATTTTCTCTTTCTCGCCCTGCTCCTTTCGATCTCGATCTTCATCACCTACGATTACCATGACACCGTCCACCGCCTGGTGGCGATCAACGGCGATCAGGAACTGATGGCGCGGATTACCGACGCATCCAACGCTTCGATGCGCAAGATGATGATCCTGCACAGCATAGGTGCCGTCGTTTTTTTCTTCCTGATCTACTTTTTGCGGCACCTGATCGTCCGCCCGGTGCGGATGCTGTTCGAGATTTTTTCAGACCTCGGCTGGGCCAAGGGCGATCTGTCGGTCAACGTCCCGGCAATCTCGCATGACGAATTCCGTAAGCTGACCGATAACTACAACGCCTTTCTCGCGATGTTGCGCTCGGTATTTCTTTCGCTACGGCAACAGGGCGTCAATATTGCCGTCAACTCGGCAATCGTAGCGAACAAGGTCTCCCAATCGGCGAACCACGCCGAACGTCAGAACAAACTGTCTGAGGAGATTTTTGCCAGAACCCGCGAATCGCTGCAGGCACTTAATACGGCGTCAGGCAACGTCAGTCATATTTTTGATTCGACAACCAGCAACCTGGTGACTGCAAAGGGGAATATCAGCGAGCTGGTGCAGGTCCGTGATGATGTCAATATCATGAGCGACAAGGTTAATGAATTCGCCGAAAGCCTGCACACCATGGATGCCGGCTCCCAGGACATCAAGAACCTGGTCGATCTGATCAAAATGATCTCGCATCGCACCAACATGCTTTCGCTGAATGCCTCGATCGAGGCGGCCCGGGCCGGTGCGGCCGGCAAGGGGTTTGCCGTCGTCGCCCAGGAGATCCGCAAGCTTTCGGAGCAGGTCACTGAAGCGAATGACAAAATTTCCGAGCGTATTGGCGATATCCTGCAAAACATCAAAGTCTCCTCGGCCGAGGCGATTGATCTCAAGGAAACGACCGCGGCGAGCCGTGATGCCCTGAATACGACGTGTCGACATTTTGAAGAGATGATTGACCATTTCGAGGTCAGCTCCGGCCAGATCGAGGAGGTGACCGCTGCGATCACGCAGGTCCGCGGTTCGAGCCAGGTCATCCACGAGCGAATGTCGAATATTACAGAGTTGAACCACGCGGTCGCGCGGATGATGGACGATTCGGCAGGTTCCTCGGCCAAACTCAAGATCGAAACGGAAAGGATGCAGGAACTGGTCGCCCACTTCAAAACCGGCGAAGGTTACCTGGAGCACCTGATCAGTGCGACCTCTGACTTCAGAAACCGGGTTGAAGAACACTTAACAAATATGCTGGAGAAGCGTAACATCAATGTTTTCGATCGTGACTATCAGCCGATACCCGGCACGGACCCGGTTAAATACAGCACCGCTTACGACCAGTATTTCGAAAACGAGCTGCAGCCGCTATACGACAGGATGGTCGATAGCCTGAGGGGCGGTATCTTCTGTATCTGTGTCGATGTCAACGGCTATGCCGGCACCCACAACAAGCGTTATTCGCAACCATTGACCGGGGATTACGAAACCGACCTTCTGCAGAACCGCGACAAGCGTATTTTCGATGACCCGACCGGGATCCGCTGTGCCCGCAACACCAACTCTTTCCTGTTGCAGACCTACGCCCGCGATACCGGCGAAGTCCTGAGCGACCTCTCGTTGCCGATATACATCGCAAACAGACACTGGGGGAATGTCCGCCTCGGATTTAACCCCGGGGTTCTGATCGAAGATCAGTAACTTCAATTCTTCGGCCGAAATCGACTTCGCACAAATTCCGAATCAATTGTTATAATTGTTTACCGAACGTTTTCAGGGAGGAGCTGGCGATGGATGAACTGAAATCTGAGGAGTGGAAATTCGAGATCATTCTCGCATCATTCAAAACCGGGTCGACAATACCGGAATCACGATGTGACGAACTGCTTTCCATGGTCAGAAACTGGGCCGAAGAGAATGGCTGGGGGGTCGTTGCGTCATACAACGAGCACAAGGGAAAAGGTCATTCATAAAATAGCGTCAGTTGAACCGAACGATAAAATACCTGCACGGCAGTCATTTCTTTTCCGGATCACTCGAGAATCGTACTTCCCCCCGGCGGATAGCGTTTCAGGGCAGCCTCTTCCGGTTGCCAGTACGGGAGCGTTCCGCCAAGAACCGCACGCCGGTAATATTCGATCGGCCAGAGATGCGGCAACCCTTTGAAGCCGGCCGCCTTGCGCCGGGCCGTCACATCAAAAGTGTGGGGGTGATCTAGCGGGGCGTTGCTTCCCGGCACCCCGTCCTCCCGGTCGATATAGGCATCACTGATATCACCACAGCTGCCAAAGTTGCGGGGACCGTAGCCCCAATCGACTCCGGCATAAATACCGACCGGGTCGAGATAGGTCGATTGAACAAAGACCTCCGCCCGCTCCTCCTTGATCCGCTCACAGATTCCGTAGACGACAAAGGACCCGGCACTGTGTCCGATCAGATGAAGCTTTTCCAGGTTTTTGAAAGCAGAAAGTTCAGCGCCGAGAGCATGGCCGATGCGGCGGGCATTGAGGGTACTGCGGAACAGATCGGTTGAATATTCGCTCCAGTTGACCGTAACCGCCTGTTGCCTGTCATTCAAAAGCAGGGCATCGATTTCGGCGGCAAAACCATCGGCCCAGGAAGAGGGTTGGTCCCCCTTGCCATGGATCAGAACGATCACCTCTTCAACCCCGGCATCAATCTTACCCATCTCGACCTTTTGACCGGTCGGCCAGGGCACTGTTGAATAGATTACGATAAACAGCGACGTCAGCACGAACGGAATGCCGGGAACGACGATGATAAGCAGCAGCCATTGCTTCAGCGTCAGGCGGAAATATTTTTTCGCGGCCGGTTGTTCAGTCATGATGAGCAGCTTCAGCCACGGTTACTTGCTGGAAATCCAGTCACAGATTTTCGTTGTTGCTTCAATAACATGAGCGCAATGTTCATGTGAAAATTGTTCCGGAAGGTTTTCATCCGGAGGATATTCTTCTGCTGCCGCGAGCGCCTTCGCCCCATCGAAATCAACGAGAGCAATACGAGCTGTTAATTCATGCTGAGGCCGGCCGAATTCGCTTCCCGGCAAAATTGCCACACCGGTTTCGGCGAGAAGTTTTTCGCACATTTCAGCGGCCGTGTGGATATTATGCTGCGCCAATGCCTCCCGGAAACGGGTAAAGTCAGGAAATTGATAGAAAGCTCCCTGCGGCGGCGCCGATTCGATTCCTGCTGCCATCAACGCGGTGCGCACCGTTTCGTTGAGGCATTTGAGAATCCGGCGAGACTGTGTCAGGTAGTTATCGATCTGTGGACCACCATTGAACGCCCGCACAGCAGCGTACTGAATCGGTGCGCTGGTCGCCGTAAAGGTTTCGCTGGAGACGGCGGCCATCCCTTCGAGAAGCCAGTTTAATGACTCCGGAAAAGCAAACGTACCAAGCCTCCAGCCACCGGCGCCGCACCATTTGCTCATGCCGCTGCTGACGATAGTCCCTTCCGGGTAGTACCTGGCGATCGAACAGTGTTCACCGGTAAAATTAAGCTCACCATATATCTCATCGGACAGCAGAATGAGATTGTAGGAACCGGCAACCTCGGCCAGCGCTTTCAATTCATCATCCGAGTAACTGCATCCCGTCGGGTTGTTCGGGTAGTTGAGGATAACAATCCGTGGTTTCGACGGATCCTTGCGGCACAGCTTTTCCAGCTCCTCGGGCGTCAGCAACCACCGGTTGTCGCTCCGGGTCGGCAACCAATAGACGTGCCTGCCGATGATGTGAGCCTGCGGGGCGTAGGAGACCCAGCTCGGAGTCGGGATGACCAGGTCTCCATAGTAGGCAAGCTGCAGAATAAACATCAGCTCCTTGGATCCGGGACCGACCAGGATATGCTCCGGATCAAAATAGAGACCCTGGGTGCGCTGATAATAATTGGCGACGGCTTCCTGCAGTGCCGGCAAACCCCGCACCGGCAGATAATCCTTCTGATGCGCATTGATCTTTAATTCCTCAACAACGACATCCGGCACCGGAAAGGGGGACTGACCGAGTCCGAGTTTATGAACGGTCCGGCCAGCCTGTTTGAGCTGATTACTCAGCTCATTAATCCCGAGAGTGGCCGAAACCGGCAACCCGCGGACATTGAGGTTCAGGTGCTTTTCAAATTGACGAACCTTTTTCATGACAACCTTTCTTGATGTACAGCCTGAGTTAATAGTTCCCTCGAACCCTGCTTTGCTAACGGGTCTGATCTGCTGGCAAGATCGCCTCCCGGGATTTTTTTACCAGCAGGCCCCCCGGTCGATAACGTCGATTCCGCAGGGCAATCGCTCAATCATCGACGTCTGCCCTGCTCTCCCGGCAAATGTTTAATGTCGACATTATCGCAAACAGAGAAAATCTCAATAAAAAAACGGGACTTCCTGCAAGAGAAAGCCCCGCCTATTCCGTCAACATCGATCCCGTTAATCTTCGTCGTCCGGTTCGAGGAATTTTTCGATCAGAGCACGTGAGCTGTCATCGATTTCCATGAAACGGACACCAAAACCGTTTGGATAGTCGGGCTTGATCGGATCCGGGCGCTGATTATACCAGGTTACCGCACCGCGACAGCGGACCGGCTCCTCGGTATCCTCATAGAGCCTGAACTCAAGCTCGATAACCTTTCCGACATCGAAATATTCCTTGCTGTCGACAAACAGGCCACCGGTACTGATATCGAGACCGATGCCGGTAAAAGAGACGCCATCGGTGCTGCTGCACTTGACTTCGAACAGACAGATCTTGCGCGGCTGACGCTCCTCACCATGAACTGACTCGGCTGAACCGGCTTCATTGTCGTCACCGATTTCTTCTGTTGCGAGACCGGCTCCGATCCGCTTTTCTTTGCCACTCAGCGGTTTAGGCGTATGTTTTTCAACTGCCGGTTCAGCATCTTCCGGGTCAGCCGTCTCTTCGGCCGGCCCTTCATCGCCAACGTGGTCGAGTTGGTCAAATATCTCTTCTTCATACTGTTTGTCGACCTCGAGATCGTCATCGATATCGAGCGGTTCCGGCTTTTCCTCGAGATCCTCGGGATCGACATGTTTTTCAGCTTTTTCAGCCTTGGCCGCTGCTGACCGGGTCAGATAGAAACAACCGAGGATGACTAGAGCAACGATAAATAACAGAGCGCCGGCATGCAGAGCACTGAATTCGATCTCGGGCCCGGAAACCGGCGCAGCCGTTTTCTTCACCGGCCCGTTCTCTGGTGGCGAAGGCTCTTTCGGCACAACCGGCTCTGTTAATTCAACCTCTTTTTTGGGCGGCGCCGTCTCTGCGGAGTTGCTGGCCGCTGCCTTCGGTTCTGCCGCGACCGGTTTTACTTCCGGCTTCTTTGCCGCCGGTTTTTCCACGGCAGCCGGTTTCTTTTCGACCGGTTTCTCTAGCGGCACCGGGACTTTTTCTACAGAAGCAGCCGACTCCTCAACGCTCGCACGGTCGCCACTGTACGGCTTGAGCGGCGGCCGTTCCGGTGCGGTCGGTTGCGGAGCCGGTTTGGCAGCTTCGACCGGTTCAGGCTTGACCTGCGGTTCCGGCTCGACACTGGCAACCTGTACCGGCTTTTTCGCCTGAGCAGTGCGCGTAAAGGTTCCATAGTCGGTCGGAGCCGCAGGGGGGACCCCTTCGTGCAGCTGGATAAACCCCGACGACTGGTTGCGCTCCTTGCTCTTCTCGTACTGTTTGGCGACTTCTGCCGAATTTTCAAATTCATTGATAAAAACGTAGCGGGTAACGCCATCGTCTTTGAGCTGCTCCTCCGGGACACTGTCGCCGGCGCTCATGTAGACGCCGACATTACCGGCAATTTTCAGATATGGCGCAACATGCTTGTAATAGAAAATCCGGGTGTAGAGATCAATCTTGCCATCGAGATTGACCTGTTTGAGGTCGGCGGCCTCGACGATATAGCGCAGCGCTTCATACCAGGGCGCTTTCTCGAGATTGATCGAAACATATTCCTCGTTCTGCAGGTAGACACTGACCGGTGCCGGCGAAACCGCGTCGATCGCCCTGACGGCCCGGGTCAGCGACAGCGCCCGCGACTTCAGGGTCACCGTCCGTTCAACCCGATCGTATTTGACCACGGCCGGTGCCGTCTGAACAGGCTGGGAGAGTTGCGGTGCCGCCGCCTTTTCTTGCGGCTTCGGTTCGGCCTTTTGAACCGTCTCGGTAAAAGCGATCCTGGAAGAGGTCGACCAGATTCCCTTCTTCGCCGTTTTCGCAGCTGCTTCAGCTTCGGCGAATTCACCGCGGCAGGAATCATTACGGGCCATACCTGCTTCGATCATCCGGGTATTGATATAGGAAATCGTTTCGACTTCCGGAACCGGTATATACAGCAGGGCAACAATACATTTTTCCGTGCCGCAATAGGACATTACCTTGTAACTGAAGGACTTGCCGGGAGGCAGGAAATTTTCGAGCGTCTGTTTCGCTTCGCTGCCGAAGGGGGAACTCAGCAACGGCGCATCGGAGCACTTCAGATTGATTTCAATCGTCTCGCGACCGCTTTTACCATCAATCTCGGCAAAAACCGTATCGCCATCGACAACCTTGACCACCTGCCCTTCGTCGGCAAAAACCGGAACCGCAGCAAGCAGCAAAAGGACCAGGCAAATAAAGGTTTTTTTCATGTCTGTCTTCATTGGTTGTCAGAATGTTCGATGATCCGGTGAGATCACGGGCAGCTGAGTCGCATCGCCCGATCGGTCGTGCTATTCACTTCCGAATCCGAACTCCCCTCTCTAAATCCAATTTCTTCTTTGTTTTCATCAACATAACTGATTGATTTGATCTTCTCCAATACCACAGTCCGGGTTTTAAATCAATCAACTCTGTCAACAAAAGAAACAGGAGAGAACTGATAGAAAGGATATGAATTGAAAAACCGGCAAAGCAGCCGGACGGTTTAGCTGCCGGCGAGAAAGAATTCAATCTGTTCGCGAAACGAATCCTGGCCGCCGCCGTGAACGCGCTTCACCAGAATCTCGCCGAGGGTGTCCTCACCCTTTTCCCGGTCGGGAATCAGGTTGAGCCGGTTCAGTCCCCTGCGGCTCAACCGGACCTGGGAAAACTGCCCCGGCGGCTTGAACTCGGCGTAACGGAGATACCCCTCATCCTCGAGAAAGAGGATGGTGAAGCGCATCGTCCGTTCAGCCAGGCCGGGATTCGGTGAGGATTTCAGGTCGCCATGATGCAGGGAGGTCGGGACCGGGAATTTTTCGTAAAGCCAGGATAGTACCAGGGCCGACCATTCATAAAAAGCATCGAGATTATTCATGTTATCCCCTCTTCTTAATAGGCGAATCGAGTATACACTATTTTTCCGGTTTTCCGAAACCGCCGCCGCCCGGTGTTTCGATCCGCACCCGGCTGCCAGCTGCGAGCTTGACCGTAAACTTCCCCGGCTTGGTGATGTCCCGGCCATCGACCACTACCGTGTTGCGACCGGGCGCGCCAGCAGCGCCGCCGCACAAACCGTAGGGGGCCCTGGTGCGCCGCTCCGAGAGCACCGTGACTTCGGCATCGGCGAGCAGTTCAAGTTCGCGGACCATGCCGTCGCCGCCACTGTGCTCGCCGGCACCGCCGGAATCGGCACGCACCGCGTACGCAGTAACCAGAAACGGGTAACTGTACTCAAGCGCCTCGACCGGCGTATTCAGGGTGTTGGTCATATGCGAATGAACCGCCGAAGCTCCGGCATGATGCCGGCTGGCGCCGCTGCCGCCTGCCAGGGTCTCGTAATAAGCGAACGGCCGGCCGGATACCGGATCGGTTCCGCCGATCGTAATATTATTCATCGTCCCCTGGCTGGCTGCCGGGATCTTCCCGGGGACCGCCCGCGCCAGCGCCCCGAGGATAACATCGACGACCCTTTGCGAGGTTTCGACATTGCCGGCCGCGACCGACGCCGGGTATGCGGCGTCGACAACGCTCCCCTGGCGGGTAAGCACCTGAATCGGCCGTTGGCAGCCGGCATTCGTCGGGATATCCTCTTCGACCAGGCAACGAAAGACGTAGAGAGCGGCTGACAGGGTGATGGCATAGACAGCGTTGACGCCGCCTTCAACCTGGGCACTGCTGCCGCTGAAATCAAGAATGGCCCGGTCACCGCGGATCTCCAACTTGAGGTCGATGACGATCCCTTCGGTTCCGAAACCGTCATCATCGAGGTGATCGGCATAATGGTATGTGCCGTCAGGAATCGCCCTGATCGTCGAGCGCATCATCCGTTCGGCGTAGTCGACGAGGGCTGATGAGTATCGATCAACCTGCACATCTCCATATTTTTCAAGCAGCTCCCGGCAGCGCCTGATTCCGGTCAGATTGGCCATGATCTGGGCGTTGAAATCGCCCTCGCGTTCGTGCGGCGTCCGGACTTTCAGGAGAAGTTCATCGAGAAAAGACCGGTCGACTTCGCCGGCGTGAACGAACTTGACCGGCGGGATGACCACCCCTTCATCGTGAATCGTCTTCGCCAGCGGCATTGAGCCGGGAGTCAGACCGCCGACATCGGCATGATGAGCCCGGTTGGCAACATAATAGGCGGGCGCCGCCGAATCGATAAAGACCGGTGCCACCACCGTAATATCGGGCAGGTGGGTGCCGCCGCAAAACGGATCGTTGAGCATCACCATATCACCTTTGACAAAGGGCACGGCGGTAATCGCCGCCTTGACCGATAGCGGCATCGAACCGAGGTGGACCGGGATATGGGCGGCCTGGGCTATCATGTCGCCGGACCGGTCAAAAATGGCGCAGGAGAAATCGCGGCGCTCCTTGATATTGGGAGAAAACGCGGTCCGGTTAAGGGTCACGCCCATCTCTTCGGCGATCGAGGCAAACCGGTTCTTAAAGACCTGGAGAAGGATCGGACTGATCTTGCTCATCGGCTCCCTCCGGTTTCGAGAATCAGGTTGGCCCACTCATCGACCCGGGTCGGGACGCCGGGCGGCACAACGATGGTTGAAGAGTATTCGACAATGACCGCCGGGCCGATGATCCGGTTGCCGCCTTGCAGTTTCGACCGGTCGTAGATCGTCGCCGCCATCGATTCTCCGGAAAACGAGATCGTACCTGTGCCGATCCGGGCCGCCGCATCGGGTTCCGGGCCACCCGGCTCCAGGCGCGGCAGCTCAGGCCGCCGCGGCCGACCAATGGCGCGCAGCCGGACGTTGACGATTTCGATCTCCTGGTCGCGATTGGCGTAGCCGTACATCTGCTGATGCCGGTCGTGGAAGCAGGCGGCATAATCGGCGCTGAACGGAATCATCAGTTCGTAGGACTGGCCCTTGTAGCGCATGTCGAGATAACGCTCACAAGCAATCGCTTGCGGCGCCATCCCCTCGCCGCGCAAATCATCCTCTCCGGCCGCCAGCAGCGGGGCGAAGGCCGTATCGAGCTGCGCAGCGCTGTCGGCCGTCAGGGTCAGCATCACGGTCTGTGAATAGTCCTTGATGATATCGGCCAGCAGCATACCGCCGGCCGACAGGATTCCCGGGTTGGCCGGAATGAGAACCCGCGGGATCTCGAGCAGCGAGGCGAGACTGGCGGCGTGCATGCCGCCGGCACCGCCGAAAGAGAACAGCGTGAATTCGCGCGGGTCGAAACCACGTTCGACCGAAATCACCTTGATCGCCCGCTCCATCGTCGCATCGGCGATATCGATCACCCCCTGGGCCAGCTCAACCGGTGACAGCGAAAGTTTCGCTGCCATGCCGGCAAAAGTCGATGCGAGCTGAGCACCCTGCAGCAGCATCGACCCGCCGAGGAAAGACTCCGGGACCAGCCGACCGAGAAACAGATTGGCATCGGTGACGGTAATCCGCTCACCCTTGCCGTAGCAGATCGGGCCGGGGTCGGCACCGGCACTCTCCGGTCCGACCATCAACGATCCACCGCCATCTATCCCGGCCAGAGAACCGCCGCCGGCCCCGACGGTATGGATATCGAGCATCGGCACCTTGACCGGGTAGCCGGCAATCGCCGATTCGGTCGTCAGCGGCAATCCGCCATCTAGCAGGGCGACATCGGTCGAAGTACCGCCCATGTCGAACGTAATCAGCTTGTCGAAACCGGCCTTCTGGCCGATTCGCCAGGCCCCGACGACGCCGCCGGCCGGACCCGAGAGGATGGTCCGCACCGATTCGCGCATCGCCGTTGCCGCTGAAATGCTGCCGCCGTTCGACTGCATAATCCGGAAACGGGCCGCCCCGAGAGAATCGCGCAAGCGACCGATATAATTCTCCATCTTCGGAGCTACATAGGCGTTGATGGCGGTCGTTGAGGTCCGCTCGTACTCGCGGAACTCGGACAGGGTTTCGTGCGACAGGGATATCGGGATATCGAGGGTCCGGAGCGTTTTCCGAACCATCTGTTCATGTTCCGGCCGGGCAAATGAGAAGAGCAGGCTGACCGCGATCGACTCGACGCCGGCGGCGGCGAGCCGTTCAACCAGTGAGCTCACGGCATCCGGATTGAACGGCTCGATCTCGACACCATCGACACTGACCCGTCCGGGGATACCGAAGCGGCGGTCGGCCGGAATCAGCGGCGGATTCTTCCGGACAATCAGGTTGTAGAGTTCGGGACGGTTCTGCCGGCCGATTTCGAGAATATCCTCGAAATGCCGGTTGGTGATCAAAGCCGTGCAGGCGCCTTTCTTTTCGAGGATAGCGTTGGTTGCAACCGTCGAACCGTGGACCAGCTCGATACGGCGTTGACCGGCAATCTCACTGAGTCCGGCGAGCACCGCCTCGGCCGGGTCAGCCGGGGTCGAAAGGCGTTTGTGTTCGCCCCAGGCGCCTCTGTCGCACCAGATAAAGTCGGTAAAGGTACCGCCGGTATCGACACCGACAACCAGATTTTCGGAATTATCCTGTCCCATAACCCGATTTTATGCCTGTTTCATTCACCAAGTTCAAGGAAAACCGGTGGCGGTCTCCGAAATGTCAACCACCTTATTTCTCCATTCGTCTGATATACTGGTACATGTTGCAGTATCTAATAACGACACGGAGCGCGCCATGAAAATTTCCGCAAAAATGTTCCTTCTGGCTGTTGCCTGGTTGCTGTTCCTGACCACCCCGACCCTCGGCGATGAGCACGAGTGGCCCCGCCAGATCGATGGCCGTGACACGACCATTATCGTTTACCAGCCGCAACTCGAAAGCTTTGCAAACGATATCCTGTCAGCCCGGGCCGCCGTCTCGGTGCAGCGGACGAGTGATACCGAACCGGTCTTCGGTGCGGTCTGGTTCGAAGCCCGGGCCGAAACCGACCGGGAAACCCGCAACGTCGCACTCCGCAACGTCAGGGTTCTACAGAGCAAGTTCCCCGAAGCTTCGGCCGATCAGACCCGGAGTTTTGAGCAGCTTTTTAACCGTCAGGCCTCCGGCTGGAATCTCGACATGTCACTCGACCAGATGCTGGCCATGCTCGAACAGAATAACCTTGCCAATATCGAGGTCGAGGGGCTCAAAAACGATCCGCCGAAAGTTTATTATCGCCAGCACCCGGCTCTGCTCGTCATGATTGATGGCGACCCGAAATTGCAACCGGTTTCAGGGAGCAAGGTGATGCGGGTTGTCAACTCACCGATGTATATAGTCTTTGAACCGTCGTTGAAATCATACTATCTGAAGATCGGCGACGAATGGTTCAGCAGCCACAAGGCCCGCGGCAACTGGCGCAGCGTCAGTCAACCGCCGTCATCGGTGCTCGAAGTCGCGGCCAGGGTCGATTTCCCGCCGGTTCCGCCCGAGGTTCAGGGCAACCTTGCGAACAAGCCGGAAATCATTGTCAGCTATGAGCCGGCCGAACTGATCGTCACCGCCGGCGAGCCGCAATACGCGCTGCTCGAAGAGGCCGGAGTGATGTATGTCGACAACAGCGACAGTGATATCTTCCTCGATGTGACCTCACAAAAGCACTACGTCACCCTGTCGGGGCGCTGGTACCGGTCCGATTCCCTGAACGGCCCGTGGACCTACGTGCCGGCCGATCAGCTGCCGGCTGATTTTGCAAGGATTCCGGAAGGCTCGGTCAAGGAGCACGTGCTCGCCCATATTCCGGATACGGTTCAGGCCCGGGAGGCGATTCTCGATTCGACCATTCCGCAAACGGCGAGGGTCGAACGTGACCGGCGAGCCGAGATTGAATACGACGGCACGCCGGAGTTCGTCCGGATCAACGGTACGGGCATGGCCTACGCCATTAACACCGCCACTGCCGTTCTCCGGGTTGACGGCCGCTATTATGCCTGCCTTGATGCCGTCTGGTTCGTCGCCGCCAGCCCCTACGGCCCGTGGCGGGTTGCAATTACCATCCCGCAGGATATCTACAGCCTGCCGCCGAGCGTACCGATCTATTATGTTCGCTATGTCTACATCTACGGCTACACTCCCGATATAGTCTACGTCGGCTACACCCCCGGGTATCTCGGCACCTACGTTTACCGCGGCCGGGTTGTCTACGGCACCGGCTATGATTACCGACCATGGTACCGGACCGTCTACTATCCCCGCCCCCTGACCTGGGGCTTCCATGTCAACTACAATACATATTACGGCTGGACCTTTGGCGTCGGCCTGCACGGCCACTACGGCAATCTCTGGTACAGCTTCGGGAGTGGCTGGTGGGGACCGGTGCACCATCGTCAGCACTACTACAATGAGGTCAATATCAACATCAACAGGAACGTCATCATTAAACGGCCGGGCAATATCTATCGTCCGATCAGCAAGGAATCCTGGCGGCGGCAATGGCAGGAGCGCTCCGAATACCGCACCCGGAAGCCGGATAACGAGAGAGTCAAGGAACGGTTTAAGGAGCGACCCCGCACCCGGGAAGAGAAAAGCTACCGCGAGAAGAAGTCCCGGCGCAATGATGTCTACATTGATCGCAAGGGGGAGATCTATCGACGGACCGACAAGGGTTGGCAAAAACGGGAGAAAGGGGACTGGCGGGATGACCGAAAGCTCCGCCAGAAAGACAACCGCGGGTCACGCGACAAGGTCCTCGAAAAAGAATACCGGGCCCGCGAGCGCGGCGATCAGCGCATCCGGAAAAGGGAAGTCCGCGAGGAAGACCGGGAAGAACGACGCAACTTGACCCGACCGGACAAAAAGGGTAAAAAGTTCAGGGACTGATCGCCGATGCACAACATTTTTCTTCTTTACGGAGTCCCGAAGGGGCTCCGTAATTTTCTGATTGCCCGCCATGCGCCGCTACCGAACAACAGCCTTTGATCCGCTGAAAATCTTCAGACACCTCAATCCGGAGGGGCCCGGCTTCCTGCAAAGCTTCGGATCTTCGGAGCGGGTGGCGCGCTACAGTATCGTGCCGCTCAGAACAGCCGAATCTTACCGGCTCGACCATGAACTGGTCCGCCTGCGCAACGGCACAAAAGAAACAATCCAGGGCAATCCGTTTGCCGCTCTCGGTCAGATACTTCACGCCCGGAAGGTCGAACGATCACCCGGTTCGCCCTTCCCCGGCGGCTATTTCGGCTATTTCGGCTATGATCTGGCCGGTGAAATTGAAGATCTGCCGCAGCGGGCCGCGCGCGATCTGTCGATGCCAAAACTCTGGCTCGACTGGGTCGATATCACTGCCGTTTTTGATCACGCCGGCAATGAACTGATCATCGACTCCCTCGATCCGGCCGTCGATCTCGAAGCGATCGGACAGCAGGTTAAAGCCGCCCTCGCCGACCCGGACCACCACCCGGCAGCGGCAGCAGCACTCGAGCCGGTTCCGGTCCTCAGCCGCGAGCAATTCAAGCAGCGGGTCAGCACGGCCCGCGACTACATCGCCGCCGGCGACATCTACCAGGCCAACCTCTCCTGCCGCTTTGATGTCGAACCACCGGCAGAGGTCAACCCGGCAGATCTCTACCAGCGGCTGCGCACGATCAACCCTTCGCCATTCGCCTGCCTGCTGCAATCACCGGCGGTCACCATCGTTTCCTCATCGCCCGAGCGTCTGGTCAGCCTCAAGGATGGCATCGCCGAAACCCGGCCGATTGCCGGCACCCGGCCGCGCGGCTACACACCGCCCGAGGATTCGCGGCTCGGTGAGGAATTGCTGGCTCATCCGAAAGAACGGGCCGAGCACATCATGCTGCTCGATCTCGAACGGAACGATCTCGGCAAGGTCTGCAAAACCGGGACCGTCGAGGTCGACGAGCTGATGGTGCTGGAGCGCTACTCGCATGTCACCCACATCGTCTCCAACGTCCGCGGCGAACTCCGCGACGACTGCGGTCCGTTCGACCTGATCCGCGCCACCTTCCCCGGCGGCACCATAACCGGTGTCCCGAAAAAACGGTGCATGGAGATTATCGATGAGCTTGAGCCGGTCGGCCGTGGTATATATACCGGCAGTGCCGGCTATATCAGCGCCAGCGGCGACATGGATCTCAATATCCTGATCCGGACCTTTCAACTGGCCGGCGGCAAACTGACCTACCAGGTCGGCGCCGGCATTGTCGCCGACTCCGACCCGGCCGCCGAATGGGAGGAATGCCTGGCCAAGGGGCGGGCCCTGCAACTTGTTCTCGGGGGAAAGCATGATCTGTAATCTGAATGGCCGTTTTGTCAGCGCGGACGACCCGCTTTTCGGCAGCCGGGACGGTTCCTGGCGATTCGGCGACAGCCTGTTTGAAACGATGAAGGCCAGGGACGGGCAGATCCGCTTCCTTGAGCGCCATCTTGATCGGCTGCAGGATTCAGCCAACCTGATCGATTTCCCGTGCGACCGCGACAGCATCACCGCGGCCCTCAACGCCGCGCTGCAGCAGGCCGGGCCCGGGCTTGCCCGCATCCGCCTGACCCTGGGTCGCGGCAATTTCACGACAATCGCACTGCCGGATAAGAGCAGCGGCTATTTCCTGATCGAGGTCACCGCGGCCGAAGAACCGGATGATTCCGAGCAGCGCGACGGCGTCCGCTGCATCATCGCCCCGAACCGGCGGGTCAACCCGCTTTCGCATTTGCCGCAGATGAAACGCGGCAACTACGCCGACTGCCTCTATGCCGCCAACTTCGCCCGGAGCAAGGGAGCGCGCGAAGCTCTGTTCCTCACCCGGAAAGGGCTGCTTCTCGAAGGCGCAACCAGCAATATTTTCCTGATCAGGGACGAAACCCTCCTCACGCCAATCCTTGGCGAATTGGTCCTCCCCGGAATCATCCGCGGCCGGGTTCTCGAACTCGCCGGTGAATGGGAAATGCGCATTGAAACCCGCGAGATATCTCTCGATGAACTTTACCTGGCCGATGAAGCCTTTATTAGCAACAGCATGATCGATGTTTTGCCGGTCGCCACGGTCGACGAACACAGCATCAGACGCGGCCCGCTGGCGCAGAAGTTCCTCGCCGCCCTGAAAAATGAAAATGCGGTCACATAGCCGCTTGACCACCCAGACTTTAATCACTATAATTCAGACCTCTTTGCCGAAGTGGTGGAATTGGTAGACACGTCGGTCTCAAAAACCGATGCCTTCGGGCGTGCCGGTTCGATTCCGGCCTTCGGTACCA
>PKUH01000063.1 GCA_002869615.1 Desulfuromonas sp.
AAATATTCGATTGCCTGACCGGCTCGTCTCTACCGGGCTGAAATGTTATCATCGAAGTAAACATTAAAAGGAGCAAACAATGTCGATAACAGAAAAGATCAATGACTTCTTAGCGGCTGACGCCTTTGGCGTGGTCGGCGCTTCGAGTAATCGCGACAAGTACGGAAACAAGGTTCTGCGCTGCTACCTGCAAAACGATCGTGTCGCCATTCCGGTCAACCCGCGGGCCAGCTCCATCGAAGGGATTGAAGCGGCGGCCTCGGTTGCCGACCTCCCGGACGGGGTCGACAGCATCTCGGTGATCACGCCACCGGCAATTACCGTACAGGTGGTTGAAGAAGCGATCGAAAAGGGGATCCGGCATATCTGGATGCAGCCGGGCGCCGAAAGCACCGAGGCCATCAAACTCGGTGAAGAGAATGGCCTGAACGTGATTGCCGACGGCAGCTGTATCCTGGTGGTGCTGGGTTACAAGGAACACTAGGAGGTACAGGGTTACAACAGAACCATGATCACGGTCAACGTGATCAGGCTGGCAAGGGTCGAAACCAGAACAACCGAGGTCACAAACGACGGGACGATATCGTACTCGCGGGAAATGATGGCGACCAGCACCGCGGTCGGCATCGCCGACTGCAGCACCCCGGCGGCATAGTCGACCTGTCCGAGACCGAACGGGATGGCAACGGCGACGGCAATGGCCGGCACCAGCAGAAGACGGATCGCCGAGGTTACGAACACATTCACATTCAGTTCAACCTTGCTCTGCTCGCGCAGCTGAACGCCGAGAGCGAAAAGCATTACCGGGATCATGGCTCCGGCCAGAAGGCCGATCATCCGCGTCAACATCAACGGCACGGCAATCTCGTTGTGCGAGACAAAAAGAGCCGGCACCACCGCCCAGAGGGCCGGGGTCCGCAGCAGGCCGTTCAAGGCGCCCTTGCTCCCGCCCCGGGCCCAGCCGGCGGCACTGACACAGATAACAAAAGCGACGATGGTAATCGCAACGGAATGGATTATGGCAGACGAGAGGGCGCCGTCGCCGAGCCGGAACTGGATGACCGCGATGCCGTAATTACCGACATTGCCGAAGGCGGCGATCATGACAAAGGCGGCGATCATCTGCCGCGACCGATTCATCATCCGGCCAATGCCGCCGGCAGCCAGGGCCGCCAGAACATGGGTCAGGGCGATAAACGAGACCATCGTCAATACATTGTCGAGGGGAACCCTGACCTTGCTGATGGCGTCGAAAATAAACGCCGGAACAAAAACGAAATAGGCGGCCCGGGTCAGGGTCAGGGCCTGCAGCTGTAAACGGTGCCCGAGAAAGGAGCCGAGCAGAACAATGCCGAAAACCGGCATAACAACGTCGATAAATACTGAGGCAAGTTCAGACATGCGGCAAGGATAACATATTGCGGAACAGACGCGGCGCTGCTCCGGCCAAATCAGCCGGCTGAAATACTGAGAAAAACCAGGCCCTTGTCGCCGCTGTTTTCAACACCGTGCGATTCACCGGCCGGGGCCACCAGAATCGTCCCCGGAGCGATCGCCTGCGGTGCCTCGCCTTCCGAGAGATAATGTCCCGCTCCTTCAAAGACAACCCAGACATGGTCGCCGGCATGGATATGCGGAGCGATTCGCTGGCCAGGCAGAAGGCACCAGAGGGTCGAGCGGGAATGCGTAGTCTCTTCGAGAACAACCTTTCTGGCCTTCTCTTCGGAATAGGCAATCTTCTCCTGATAGTCCGTGTTGAACATGTTTTTCTCCTGCAATAAAAAAAGGGCACCCCGTTAATCGGGATGCCCTGAAATGATCTTCTTTTCCGATCAGCCCTTGCTCACGGTTACCGCGACCCGGTTCTGAATATCAGGCATCAGGGCCTGAACATTACTCTCGGCAAAATGATACGGTGCAAACAACAGCCCCGGACGCACCGTATCGGTCACCCGCGCCTCAAGAGTAACCGAAGTTCCCCCGGCCGTAACTTTGGCTTTGCCGCCATCGGCAATCCCGGCCGCTTCAGCATCGACCGGATTGATTTCGACATAGCCTTTCGGCGCCACCGAGAGCGGCCCGGCCGCATAGGTCGAGGTCGTCCCGAAGTGAAACAGGATCTTGCCGCTCAGCAGCTGCAGACCGTTGGCTACGGTCTCCGTAGCATCAACAGCCGTATAAGTAAGCTGCCCCGGGGCAATATCAAATGTCTCCTTCAGGCAGATCTGGCCATGACCGCCACCGGCGAAACAGACACCTTCGTACATCGGGACCAGTTCGCGAATCTCCTGCAGAATGGCAGCACTTTCCGGGCAGGCCGTCTGACCGGCCAGCCGGCCGCAGAGCTCGGCAAAAATCTCCCAGTCCTCACGCGCCTCGCCAACAGGCTTGATCGCCTTGCTCAAACAGCTGACCCGGTTATCAAGAGCGGTAACACTGCCGGTCTTCTCAACGACTGTTGTCCCCGGGAGAACGACATCGGCCATGGCGGTCAACTCGGAAGCGAGAATATCCTGAACAACCAGGAAATCGATCTTCTCCAGAGCCTGCCGCCAGCGACCATTCATCGGGAAAGTGACCAGCGGATTGATTGCGGCCAGATAGAGGCACTTGATCTCTCCCTTTTCGATACCTTCAAGGATGGCAATTGCATTCTTGCCATTATCAGGCAACGAAACATTCCAGGCTTTTTCAAACGTCGCTTTGCTGGTTGCATAGTCCTGGTAGCCGGGGAACGTCTCCGGGCAGGCACCCATTTCGAGCAGGCCCTGCATATTGCCCTTTTCGTCGACCGGGAAAACCCCTCCGGCCTCGCCAAACAGCGCACCGCTTATGATTGCGAGGTTGGCGACAGCAGCAATAACTTGAGCAGAATCCTTGCCCTTGCAGATATCGCCACCGAAAACAAGAGCGACCGAACCGGCTTGACCGAGGGAGGTCGCCGCTTCTTCAAGCAACTCGATCGCAACACCGGTCGCCTCGACCGCCTTGTTGAGATCGACACTGCCGAGATGTGATTTCAGCTCATCAACGTTGCCGACCAGCTCTTTCAGCTTGGCCTCATCGACCAGCCCCTTGTCGAGGATCAGCTTGCCAAGAGCATTGGCCAGCGCCACTTCGCTTCCCGGGCCGTAGTTGAGGAAGGTGTTGGAATGGCGGGTCAGCTTGACCTTACGCATATTCGCAACAATCAGGTTGCCGTCACGCTTGCTGCGGGTCGCTGCCTCAATCTGCCAGTCGATGGCCGGAGCCTCGGCCGTCACATCGGAACCGAAAACGAGAACGGCGTCGGCCTTGCCGATATGGCTGATGTGGTGACTCGATCCCTGTAGCCCGATTTTCTCGTTCAGGACCTGCTGGGTCTGTAGCGCCCCGAACCGGGCCTCGGAATCGATATTATTACTGCCGATACCGGCGCGGAAGAGCTTCTGGAAAAGATAGTTTTCCTCGTTGGTCAGCCGCGGCGAGGTCAGACCGGCGACCGCATCGGCCCCGGCAGATTTTTTAATTTCATTGATTTTGTCGACAACCGTGACAAAAGCCGCATCCCAGTCGCTTTCGACCTGGGCGTTCCCCTTTTTGAGTAACGGCGCGGTCAGGCGTTTTTCGGAATTGATATAGCCGTAGCCGAAGTATCCGCCGATACAGAGGTTGCCGTCGTTGACGGTGACATCGTCGCGAGAGGTAACGCGTAAAACCTCGTTGTTCTTGACGTTGTATTCAACCTGGCAATGAGCTGCACAGAGAGTACAGACCGATTGGGTTTTCGTCAGTTCCCAGGGGCGGGCCTTGAATTTGAAGGTCTTCGAGATCATGGTGCCGGTCGGGCAAACGGCAACACAGTTGCCGCAGAATTCGCAGAGATCGAGTTCCTTGTCAATAAAAGCGCGGTCGCCGCGATCGTTAATGAAAAGGGCCGAGGAGCCTACTGTCTCGTGGCAAACCTTGACGCATTTCTCACACATGACGCAACGGTTCGGAACCTGCTGGATCAGCGGCCACCTGTCGATGACGCCGGCGTTGACATCTTCGGCCATAAACGGCTGGGTGTCGACATCGTGTTCGTAACAGACATTCTGCAGATCGCATTCACCACCGGCATCGCAAACCGGGCAATCAAGGGGATGATTAACCAGCAACAGTTCGATGATCTGCTTGCGGATCGCAGCCAGCTTCTCGTTCTCGGTCGTCACCACCATGCCCTCGGAAGCCGGGGTGTTGCAGGCGGTCATCGGCTTGTCGGACCCTTCGATATCGACCACGCAGATCCGGCAGGCGCCGGTCGGGGAGACTTTCTTGAGGTAACAGAGCGTCGGGATCTTGATCCCGGCCTGCTCAGCCGCGCTAAGGATTGTGGCTCCGTTTTCGATTTGAACGTCTTTGCCGTCGATCTTGAGATTGATCATGGACTTATCACCTGTATCTAAGGAATCTGCCGCCACCGGAAAACCCGGGCGGCACAAAAATCAAAACAATCAGCTCACCGCGACCATGCCGACACGATAGCAGCGGAGACAACGCTCAGCCTCACGCACGGCCTGGCTTTCCGGCATCGCCAGTTCGATCTCTTCATAATTCGTAGCCCGTTCAGGGCCATCGATCTTCGGCTGATGTTCCCGGTGCAAACCACCGGCAATACCGATATTTTCGTTTTTGTCAAAAACACCAAAGTTGCTGAACAGATCTTCCATGGCGTCATCATCGTCGAGGACGGACTTGCCTTCCATCAGGTACCGATGCATGACCCGGGCGGCGCGGCGCCCATGGCCAACGGCCAGAACAACTGTCATGGCGCCGTACTCACAGTCGCCACCGGCGAAGACCCCTTCGTTATCGGTCATCATGGTGCCGCCCCGGGTGACGATGCTGTTCCACCGGGTCTGCTCGATGCCGTAATCGCCATCCTCGAGATAGGAAAGGTCCGGGTCCTGGCCGATCGCCGGAATAACCATGTCGCAGGGGATGACATATTCACTGCCCGGAACTTCCTGCGGCCGCCGGCGACCGGAGTCGTCGGGCTCGCCGAGTTCCATCTTGATCACTTCGACGCCGACCACCTTGTTGTTCTCGACAATCAGTCGGGTCGGGTTGCGCAGGAACTCAAACTTGACGTTTTCTTCTTCGGCATCATCAACTTCGTACGATTCGGCCGGCATCTCCTTACGCGTTCGGCGATAAACCAGGATCGACTCTTCGGCGCCTTCGCGCAGGGCAACGCGTACACAGTCAATCGCCGTGTTGCCGCCGCCGACGACGATCACCCGCTTCGGAGTCACCATGCCCTGGTTCAGGGCAACGGCCCGCAGATAATGAATGCCGCCCTCGGAGAAACCATCGTAACCCTGATCTTCACCCTCGACCCCCATCGGCTTCGACTTGAATGCGCCGGTACCGAGGAAGACTGCGTCATATTTTTCTTTCAGCTCACGCAACGACACATCGCGGCCGAGCTTGACACCATATTCGATCTCGACACCGAGGGCCTCGACGATTTCCGCTTCGCGGCGCAACAGATGACGCGGCATCCGGTAATCGGGAATACCGACTGCAACCGTGCCACCCGGCTCGTTGAGCATGTCGATGATCTTGACCTTGTGGCCCTCCAGGGCCAGGTAGTAGGCGCAGGTCAGGCCGGCCGGGCCGGCACCGACGACGCTCACGTTTTTGCCGGTTGGCGCTTTTGGAACCATCGGCGGCTGCTTGTGGTGCAGCCATTCGTGATCCGAAGCGACGCGCTTCATCACCATGATACTGACCGGCTCATCAACCAGAGCCCGGCGGCAGCCGGTTTCACACGGATGCGGGCAAACCCGGCCGCATACAGCGGGGATCGGCATATATTCGCGGATGGTCGCCAGCGATTCGTCGTGGCGGCGCTCCTTGATTTCTTCAATGTAGGTCGGAATATCGATATGGGCCGGGCAGCGGTCGATACAGGGTGCAGTCACCCGGTCCTTGTAGGCCTTGGCCGTTTTCGGTTTTTTCTCACCGTTGATATAAGCGAGGAAATCACTGCGGAAATGCTTGACCGCATCGAACACCGGAATGGCCGACGTCATGCAGAGCGTGCATTTACAGTTATCGAGAAGCGCCGATAGTGATTCGATCGTCTCGAGGTCCTGCTCGCGGCCCTCACCGTTGACGATGCGCGCCAGCGTATCCTGCAGCACCCGGGTGCCGCGCTTACCCGGCGAACACTTGGCGCAGCAATGCTTCTCCTGCACCCGCTTCATGTACTCGGCCGCCATGGCAACGACATCGGTCTCCTTGTCGAGCAGGATGATCCCATCCCAGCCCATGAAGGCACCGATTTTACCCTGGTCGAGATAATTCTCCGGCAGTTTCAGGTTGATCGAGGCCAGATCGGCTTCGCCGCCCTGACGATTATCGACGATTTCGCGTCCCCAACTGGAAAAAAAGACTTGTGACAAAACGACCTCCACGCAGACCACCCGCACCTGTCCGATGCGGACGGCGAAGTCCTTGAAAAAAGGGAAAGACCAAATATTTCTGTCTTTCCCCTATTCTTGTATACAGTATGCAGATTTCTATCATAAAGGGTTCAGGTAAATCAAGCGAAAATTTGTTCCGTTTAACGATCCTGAAACTGTTACCGGAATGCCCTCGGAAACGCCCTTTTCCCATCGTTTGAAAAGCTTGCCGGCGCCGAATCAGAGGAGCTCGGGAAAGGGCTCGACAATCCGCCAGTAAGCAAACTTCATCCCCCCTGATGCCTGCTCTTCCCAGGCGAGAGAGAACCGCTTTTTGCTCAAAGTCACCGAAGGGAGCTTGTAGTATTCAAGCAGGTAATGGACAACAACCTGGTCGTTGGGGGCATCGATGTCCAGCCGTGTCATCGTGAAGTTGGTCACTTTCAGGTCGTCAACATCATTGAAGCGCTCCAAAAAATCGGCTCGGAGCTCTTCGGAAAAATGAAGGGACGCGCCCTGGAAATCGAGCCAGCGGACACGGAGCATGAAGTCTTCATTTTTCTTGGTAAAATCATCCTTGTGATTCGGCATCATGCTGCAGGCGGAAAGCAGCACCAACAACAATACCAGTAACAATCGATATGTTTTCATCCGTTTGAACCCTTCCGTTGAAGTCCATCTTTTCATTGCAGACCCGCAAGATTCAGCTAGAATTACCTATAACAAAACCAGAACACCGGGAGACATCCATGAAAAAAATCGAGATCTACACCAAAGATTACTGCCCCTATTGCCATCGCGCCAAGGAACTTCTACGGACCAAGGAGGTCGAGTTCATCGAGTACGATGTAACCAACGACCTGAATCGCGAAAACGAGATGCGCGACCGCTGCAGCCAGAGAACGGTACCGCAAACCTTTGTTGACAATCAACACCTTGGTGGCTGTGATGATCTTTTCGACCTCGAGTCCGAAGGTAAGCTTGATAAAGCTCTCGGCCTTTAACCGTTTGTGATGCCGGTTTCCGGCCAGGAAGCGCCTCCGGGCATGACGTCGGATTTTCATGCTCCAGTCTTGCTGTTCCGTCTCGATGCAGTCTCACTCATTCATTCAGTCAGTATGCTCGAGAAACTGCCGAAGGATTTCGGCCGTCAGTCCCCATATTTCATGTTCATCGATGCTGTAGAAACAGACCGGGACCTGCCTTCCCTGGTGCGTCCAGTCTTCGACCCGGAAGATTGCCGGATCACGCAACCGGGCGAGCGGCACTTCGATCATCTCGGCCGTCTCCCGGGGATCAGGCTGAAAGGAGTACGGCGCCTCGAAACATCCGACATAGGGCACCACATGATAGCCGTGGATTGACTCAAAATCATCGAGACGGCCGAGCAGAGTGACATCCTTTGCCTTCAGCCCGATCTCTTCATCCGCTTCACGCAGAGCGGTCGCCTTGAGGGATTCATCGACAGCCTCGCGCGCCCCTCCCGGAAAAGAAATCTCCCCCTGGTGATGCCTGACCTCTTCCGTCCGCCGGATAAACACAAGGTGCGGCTCACCTTCCCGCTCAAAAAGCGGCAGAAGAACCGCCGCAGGTCGCATCGAGCCAACGGTCAACCGGCGCTGCGGGAACCGCGAGAGCGCCTGCCGGATCGAGTCGGTATCGATCATCAGACGGTCAGGGACGAAGCGTTGGTGCGCAGGGCTGCAATCGTTTTTCGATAATCGGAGCTACTGAAAACAGCACTTCCGGCGACAAAAACGTCGGCGCCGGCAGATGCTACGCGGCTGATATTGTCAGCCTTGACACCGCCATCAACCTCAAGTTCGCAATCGAGCCCGCGGCTGTCGATCATCTTGCGCAGCGTCTCGATTTTCGGCAGGCATGATTCGATGAAAGACTGGCCGCCAAACCCCGGATTGACCGACATTACCAGTACCAGGTCGAGATCGTCGAGAATCGATTCGAGGGTATTGACCGGCGTACCCGGATTGATCGAAACACCTGCCTTCTTACCGAGCGTCTTGATCAGCTGGACGGTCCGGTGCAGATGCGGCACTGCCTCCTGGTGTACGGTAATAAGGTCAGATCCGACCCGGGCGAACTCCGGAATATACTGGTCGGGATTTTCGATCATCAGGTGAACATCGAACGGCTTGTCGGTGACCGGCCGCAGGCCATCGACCACCAGCGGTCCGATCGTAATGTTCGGCACGAAGTGTCCATCCATGACATCGACGTGAATGTAATCGGCACCGGCGTCGGCAATCGCCTTGACTTCATCACCGAGCCGGGAAAAATCAGCTGAAAGGATCGAGGGGGCAATCTTGACCATCGGTAAAGCTCCTGTCTGTCGTCGCTGGGTTCCGTTAAGTGTGTACTTTGCCATGATTGCCGGCACGGTTCAACCGCAAAGCATGCCAGCCGCCAGCCCTTCAACTCCCGTTCTTGCGGAAACGGACCGCGTAAAAAGCATCCATGCCATCATGTCGGTGCGGCCAGCTGCGCAGAGCACCCTCTTCGGTCAACAGGTCTGCCCACACAGCCGGCACCGAACCCGTCGGATTCTCGCGCACGAAACCCTTCTGCTCTTCGAGGAAAGCCTGTACAACATCTTCGGTTTCCCGGCTGGTAAATGTACACAGAGAATAGACCAGGCTGCCGCCCGGCTTGACCAATGGCGCTGCCCGTTCGAGAATGGCCAGCTGCAACCGGGCAAGCTTCTTGATATCAACCGCTTTACGGGTCCATCGACTTTCGGGGTTGCGGCGCAGGACTCCGAGGCCACTACAGGGTGCATCAACCAGAATCCGGTCAAATCTCTCTGCTGCGACAAAATCGGGAACCGCCGTCATATCCCACTGTCGGGCATCGATGTTTTTACATCCGAGCCGACGCGCCCCCTGCTCGATCAAACCGACCCGATGCTCATGCAGATCCAGAGCTGTTATTTCGGATTGATTCTCCGTCGCCATGGCAATATGGGTGGTCTTGCCGCCCGGGGCGGCACAGGCATCGAGAATCCGTTCACCCGGCTGCGGATCGAGCAGCTCCGTGACCAGCATGCTCGCTTCATCCTCAACCTGGTACCAGCCCTCGCGGTTACCGGGCAGCGGCTCCTCTCCCCGTTTTTCAACCACGACTCCAGCGGCTGCATATTTACAGGGCCGCGCCTCGTGGCCGGCCATCTCTAATGCCTTAAGGAATTGGTCGCGCGATGTCTTCAGGCTGTTGACGCGCAAACTCAAAGGTGGCTGCTGCGCCATGTTTTCGGCCAGGGCGACCGCCTCGATATTCGGCAACAGGCGCATCATCTCTTTGGTGATCCACCCGGGCAGAGAGCAGACATGCTGCATGTAAGGACGTGGTTTGTCACGCGACGGCCACTCTATGGATGCAGCTTCACGCGCGAGAGACCGCAGGACACCATTGACCAGGCCGACCAGCCGCTCCATACCGGAACGTCTCGCCAGTTCAACGGTAGCATGCACCGCCGCCCGCTCCGGCACCCGGTCGAGTTCGAGCAACTGATAGGTGCCGATACGCAGCAACCGGAGCGCCGCCGGTTCGAGGCGCTCAAGCGGCTGGTTGCAGAATTTTTCGAGAGCAAAATCGATGCGGCCACGCAGCCGCAGGACACCGTAAACCAGCTCTGTCAGCAGGGCCTTGTCACGTATATCGAGAGCCGGATGCTGCGACAACCAGCGATCGAGCACGAGATCGGAATACCCGCCCTGTTCGACCTGTTGCAGGATTTCGTATGCGCCTTGACGGGCGTCACTCACTGTTCGTTCTCCTGGATTGAGGGAGTTCAATACTTAACATGGAACATCCGGCGGGTTGTATAAAAAATATGGATACCGCAATTGGGGCGCCGGTAAATGCAATGGGAAAAGTCAAAAAAACTTTCTTCCGGGGACACTTCCCTCAAATGCGGGTAGTGTCCCAGCCAACTTTTCGACTCCGATAGGGAATCGATTGATGCTTTTGACTCACCCCCGAAGCTCTTGAGGTCGCGTCCGCTCGCGCGATCACTCAACCGCAGCCCGACCGCAACCGCCACAGCGACGAACCGCGTTTGCCTCAAGGCAAACTCCCCGGCAACACAATTGAACAGAAACAATCCAGACCGAACAAAAAAGCCCCCGGCAAGGGAGCCGTTTTCTGCATACTCTTTTATGGCTTAATAAAAGAGTATGGCGGAGTGCGCGGCCGCGACCGCGCGGTTCTTCCTGCCTTTTGTCTTCTGCCTTCAGGTCAGGGGACACTTCCCTGAACTTCGGGAAGTCTCCCCGCCGACGTTTAGACTCCGATTGGGAGACCATTGTTGATTTTGACTTACCCGTGGAGCTCTTGAGGTCGCTTCCGGTAGCGCGATCATTGAACCGCAGCCCAACCGCAACCGCCACGGAGACATTCCGCGTTTGCCTCAAGGCAAACTCCCCGGCAACACAATTGAACAGAAATAATCCTGACCGCACAAAAGCCCCCTGCAAGGGAGCGGTTTCTTTGGTTCGTTTCTTTATCGCTTAATAAAGAAATGAACCCGGCTGCCGGGCCGGGACCCGGCGGTTCTTCCCAGTTTCAGTCTTCAGGGGACACGTC
>PKUH01000064.1 GCA_002869615.1 Desulfuromonas sp.
ACGTGGGAACAACGCTCCGGTGACCCTCTTTGGGGGTCACCGGCACCGCCCCCTCTGGGGGCGCCTTTAAAGCCCCGTCCTCTGGGCGGGGTTTTTTACTAAGCGATGTCGTGGCACTCAACAATTACGGTTTAGAAGAGGTTCTTTGTCTTAAAAACCTGTATTTTAACCTTTGTTTTTCATTGAATTTACTGACACCTGAAAACTGCTAACTGAATACATTTTTTTGTTATGTTGGTGATGGTTGGAGGGGCAAAACCTGGTAAAGGATTTTGGCCGTCTTGTGTAGCTTTGTGCTGCGATGCGGTTTTTTTGTTTAAAAAATAAGATTACTGTCCCCACTCCTTCCTAAATTATTGATTTGTATAATTTTATTGTGAGTCTGTGTGGCCAGATTCAGCACATGAACATGTAGATATTTGGAAATTGTTGACATTATATTTCATATGTGTACCATTGTACGTGAATTATTTAATCAGGAGGACGTAAAATGGTCAATATAAGTCAAAGAAAACAGGAAAAACGAGACAAGTTTATTGAACTGGCAAACAAAAGAGTCACCAAAGCAATAAAAGACCTGAGGCTTATTGGCAACCTGTCGAATCGCAGGACCTACGATTACAACGATGAAGATGTAAAAAAAATAACAAGAGCGCTACAACGCGAACTTGACGCTATGAAGGTTCGCTTCCGGGGGGAAGCAGGAGACGACGATACGATCTTTAGCTTGTAAGGGAGGGGAATATGGCAGCAGCCTGGGATTATCCGGAAACAGCACCCATGAGAGTTCAAGGCAGAGGTCTTGCAGAAGACAACTTTGCCCAGGAAACCAAAACACCACTGTCCATTCTGATACGTGAAGCAATTCAGAATCCACTTGACGCCAGACGCGAAGGGAATGATGACCCTGTTTTTGTTCGTTTCGGTGTTTATGGACCAGGGGAATTTGACAGTGACTACCTTCGCACACTGCTGCCAGAAGAATACTTCAGTCGTTTGGGAGCTTCTGGTGCAAACATTAATGAGTTCGACTTTGATGACTGCAACGTTCTTGTTATGGAAGATTTTGGAACCACTGGCCTTCTCGGTTCCTACACAGACCCGAATGTCGATGGAGACACTGAAAACTGGAATGCTTTCTGGCTAAGGGAAGGTGAAGGAGCAAAAACAGGTGGATCTAACGGTCGTGCCGGTCAAGGCAAGATCACCTATTACCGAGTGGGGCATGCTCGTGCAATCTTCGGCATTACAGTCAGATCCAGTGACAACCTGAAGATCATGATGGGAAGAAGTTCATTCAGACGTGTATATCCTTATGGTCCTGACAACAAGAAATATGAAAGGGATGCGTTCTGGTGTGAACCTGAAGAAACAGGGATTCCATTGCCATCAACTGATGTTAGTCAAATGGACAGCTTTTGCAAAGCTTTCAACCTTAACAGAGGAGATGAACCGGGGCTGAGTCTTGTTATACCCTTTGCCGAAAAAATTGATATTGAGGATGCACTGAGAACGGTAATTGCCGAATTCTATTACCCGATTGCCAGAGGACGCCTCAAGGTTGAGGTGGCAATGCTGCCAATCATCACACGTGAGAATGTAGACGAACTTGCTGACGAATTTTTCCCTGACGAAAAAGTCCATCAGTATTCATCCAGCTTCACAAAAGATTACCGGAAGTTTATCCAGGAAGTCATTGCCGACGAAGAAGCAGGAGTTGTACCTGTAAAAGTGGCTGTAAACTGGAGAAACAAGACGAATCTCATTGATGAAATCTTTCCGGAAGAGAGTCTTGAAGCCGTAAAACAATCATTTGAAAAAGGAGAGAGGATTTCAGTACGTTTTCCTGTATTTGTCAGACCCAAAGCTGGTGACCAGATTGAAACCTGGTTCGATGTTCATCTTCAGGTCCCGGAGGAGCTGAGTGAAGTCCATGAAGCCTATTTGCGCAGAGACCTCCTGATTGACAAGGAGAGGCATCTCAAGAAAGCGACTCATCTGCCGAGAGCCAGAGGGGTCACCCTGATTGAGGACAAGGCCCTGTCTGCATTCCTGGCTGACGCCGAGGAGCCGACTCATCTGATGTGGAATGGCAGCAGACCGAGACTTGCCGAAGACTATAAAAATCCTGGAGCAGTCGTTTCGAATGTTCGTCTGGCATTGCCAAAGCTTTTAACCTGGTTGTCAGGCGCTTCATTGAAACGTGACACCAAAGCTCTGGCAAAATATTTTACCAAGCCTATCGAGGCTGGTCGTAAAGCTCCAACACCGGGGAAGGATCCCGGCAAAAAGGTGGAAGGAGAAAAGCCTATAATTCCGTCGACACCCAAACCGTTCAAACTCGATACCGAGGGCGTGAAAATAAAAATCAGACCAAACCCGGGTCATCCGTTAAAACCTGAGCAGCTACCCATCCGGTGCGAGTTGTCAATGGAGTACAAGGACGTTGATGGCAAAGGTTATGATCCGTTTGACTTTGATATTTCTGATACCGATACACACACGGTTACATCAACAGGTATCACCGAGCTGTCACGTAATCTGAATGAATATATTTTCAATGTGACGGATGCCTCTTTCGAGGTTGATATTGATGGCTTTGATGAGAACATGCGTCTGCACGCATCTCTTGATTACGAGGAGGAGCGCGATGAAGCGACTGTCGACAACGAGTAACCCGACCGGGCTCAAGAATATTGACAAGCAAAGAATCGTTATTGCCGTTGAAAAAAACGGCGGGTCGCCATCGTTCAACCTGTCCAAACTTGATGTGGCCAACCTCGGGATTGATGCAGACAGCAAGGTAATCTGTATCGCAAGGGCCGGAAAAACCAGTCACCGGATTGAGCTAGGGACTGTAGGGGATTTTGACAAGAAATTCTATAACATAGACGGTCTGGATGAATCTGCCCCCCTTCGGTTCCGCCTGCTGATTCGGGAACCGGATCGTCCGAAACTCGTCGCTACGGCGGAGAACCTGAAGCCTCACTCTGAAGATGAAGAAGAAGGTGAAAGCCTGATGGCTGTCGAGCCTGTAGATCTGGGGCAGCTCCTCTGGCGATGCGAAGTCACAGCTGAAGGCCCGGTCCTTCAGGTCAACTCGCGTGTATTCCCTCATGCCTCCTCTGCCCAGAACTATGTTCCTTTTGCAACGATGGTTCTGCCAGAAGCCTTTCGCAATGTTCTGGATGAAATATGCAAGAACAGGCTCAGGGTCGATGATGAGGACGACTGGATGTATCACTGGGGGCAATGGCTTGAGCATGTAGGTGCAGGAAAACCACCGGCCAGTGATGATGAAGATGATTTGAATGAATGGAAAGAAGGGGCCGTTGAAGCATTCAGCAACAAGTACAAGTTTGCCGACCAGTTGGCAACACATCTAGCACTGGAGGGGTAATCATGATTCAGGTCAGACGATTGAATGAAGACGGTATCGAGTTGTTTCAGGAGTGGCTGGACACTTCAGGGCAGGGAGAAATGCCACCATCAGACCTTCTTGACAGTAATACTTATTCAGAACCTGCCTATGATGTGCAGGTTGATAGCAGTCAGGAGTTCTCAACAAGGTATGAACTGGGCTGTTATCTGGTTGATAAATTCAACGGCATTGACCCTAGGGAGCTTCTCTCAAAAAAGAATGATGGTCTGTGGGCCTGGCTGGCAATTTTGTATTTCAGTCAACTTGCGCCTGGCAGAAGAAGCAGGTCAGAACATTACATTGTCACAAGAAACAGTTTGAAAGGTTCTCTTGCGTACCGGCAAGGGCCAAGAACTTCCTATGAGCTGGTCAAGATCCACTGTGAGAATGCATGTGTATGTCTGAACCGGCCAATGAAGACGTTTGGTGACATGGCAGAGCAACTGGCATCAAGGCAGAACATTGCCTACAACAAGGGTTATTTTGAGGCGGCCTGCAAGCTTTATGTGAGGAATGGGTCAATCAGGCGAGGGGCCGCATCCCGAGCCAAGAAACCTTCCAAAAGGGCACCGGGGGACAAGACCGGGTTTGGCGGAGCCGACAGATTGGCCAAGGCTGTCAGGAGACTGGACCTGACGTATGACATTATCAGCATGCACTCGGAAGAGATGCTTGAAACTTTGCCCAAGGAGTTCGACAAGTGGCAAGAATGATGAAGGGTTAAAGTTGTAATTGTGATCAACTGAGGCAAAGGTACTTGGTCTCAGTTTTTTGAGATGTACTACGCCATCTTTCGCAGGAAAGTTGGCCTTTGTTAAGTTGTTTATCAATTCATGGAATCGTAAGTACTTTAAATCATTAATATATTGAATTTAAGCTTATGCGAATGTATGGTTCATGTTTAAGTTGAATCTTTTGAATTCGGAGGTGGGGAATTGGCACTGATAACAAATCTAGAAAAGAGCCAGTCAGAAAAATCGTTCTCTGACGATCAAATAGTTCAAGTTTTAGCCCTAGATGGCGGCGGTTTAAAAGGATTATTCACTGCGGGAGCCATAGAGTCTCTTGAAGATCAACTTGGGCACTCTATTAGTAAACACTTTGATATTATTACTGGTACTTCTACCGGTGGCCTAATTGCTCTTGGGCTTGGCTTGGGTAAATCTGGTTCAGATATTGTGAAGTTTTATCTTGATGACGGACCTCGGATCTTTCCAAATCAAGGCATCCAAAGATTGATACGGTTTTTTCGTGGATGGTTTTGGAACAAGTATTCAAATCATTCTTTAGAAAAGACTTTGCGGCGTCTCTTAACTTTGGATAACTGTTCCGATGAACCACTACTTCGCGACAGCAAAAAACGATTGATAATCCCAACATTTTATGCTGCTTGCTCGCAGCCAAGACTTCTAAAAACACCTCACGATAAACGGTATAGAAGTGACTGGAAACTTCCTATGTGGGCAGTTGCGATGGCCACATCGGCAGCACCAACATATCTTCCAAGCTTTAAGCATGGAGGTAATGTATATCTTGATGGTGGTTTGTGGGCCAATAACCCATCGCTTGTTGGGGTGGTAGAAGCAATTGAAATGGGTGCAAAAATTGAAAACGTAAAAGTTCTTAATATTACGACAACTTCTTCAAATACTGATTGTTTGGTTTTCAAACCCTTTTCTTTCTTGCCAATTAAAGCTTCTTATGGACGACTTGGTAAACTCCCTTGGGCTTCACGAGTTCTTTCAGTAATGATGCAAGCAAACAGTTTCTCAACTGTACATATGTTTTTAAGGCAGATGCTTGCTTCCGGTAATCTAGCAGTTATTGATGAGCATATAAACTTTGGTCATGCTGATCTGGATAATATTAATTATGACGAATTTTATATTCGAGGGAAAAATGCAGCAGAGCAGGCTAAGAACAGTATCAATTACTTTTTTGAACATATAGCTGCTGAATACGTTCCAAGTTCTGAAGCTATAAGGGGAGGGGATTATGAGTAAGGAGAACAAACTTGAACGTGTGATAGCGAGCCTAGATATTTCTCCTACTGATTTCGAAATAGCTCGAAATCGTTACACTGCCGTTTCAAATTGGTTAGAAGGTGGGGAATACGTCTCTGGTTATGAAACAGATATTTATCTGCAAGGCTCCTTTAGAATAGGAACAGTTATTCGTCCATATAGAAATAGGCAAGAAGCAGACTATGATATTGATCAGGTTTGCGAAATTATCGGTAGAGAAACAAGTCCTCGTCAGCTAAAGCACGATGTTGGAGAGCGTCTTAAGAATAATGATGATTATAATCGTATGCTTGATGATGAAGGGCGCCGGTGCTGGACATTAATTTATGCCTCTGCCGAAGGAAGGCCGGGATTTCATTTGGATGTTTTACCTTCAAGGCCTGCCAATAATCACACTACACATATTAATATTACTCACAAAAGCCAGGTGAACTATAATTGGAGGTCTAGTAACCCAAAGGGTTACTACCAGTGGTTCAAACAGAAAAACGCTTATAGCTCTCAATTCCTTGAAAGTCAGAGGAAGTCAATTTATGAGTCAAACAAGCATCTCTATAAAGCTATGGATGACGTTCCGAAAAGGTTAGTTCGAACGCCTCTTCAACGGTCAATCCAGCTTATGAAGCGGCATAGGGATGTTTATTTTGATGGTAGAGAAGGTTGTCCTATATCGATCATCTTAACGACAATCTGTGCTCATAAATATAACGGCTAAGACATTATAAATACTTTACGCATTTTTACCGATTATGTTGTCTCACGACTAGCAACAGTAGTAAGTGGTCAGGATTTGCCAGTAGATAATGTCCTAGATTACTTAAATGGAAAATGGGTTATCAAAAACCCCGCAGATCATAGTGAAAACTTTGCAGACAGGTGGGCCGGAAATCCAGAACTCGCTGAAGGTTTTTTTGCTTGGGTATATTGCTTGCGCAGGGATATCAGAGCATTTAATGGGTCTGAGCAAACTCGTGATCTAAATTTAGCTACAAGTATTTCTGAAAATGGCTCTCTTTATGGCCAAAATTTATTACATAATTTGAAAAACGGTTCAGTGAATAGCAGTGATGCATTTCTCGACCTAATCCACCAGGGAATTGATCGTAAGGTTAACTGGAGTGATGTTCATGAAGTTGCTTGTATGAATGTGGAACATGCTCCTCAGCAAGGTGAGCACAAAAATGTTGCATGGGTAAATTATTACCAAGTAAAAATCCATTCAGGTGTAGGCCTTACTGCTGATGACAAAGCCCATATTAGAAATATACTTCACAATCATAGCAGTTGCTCTGCTTTTGTATTATGTTGCAATTTGTTGCTTGGAACAGCGAATAATCAAATGTTAAGAGAATGTGTTAAAAATAGAAATTTTAGTGAGGTTTTGGGCTGGCCAATAATAAGATTAGCAAAAGGAATGATTAACGAAAATAACAGCATTATAATACCAAGCTTATAATTTGCCCAACTTTAACCCAATAGTTGGCCGTGGCCCTTGCTTTTTCCGTACGGTTTCAATAAATCCATCCACATTCACCAGCCATTCCTGCTGAACTGCTGAAAAACTATTGTAAATTGCTCGCGGAACAACAAGGTGCAATGATTGTGATGCCATTTCGTTGGTCTGATGCTCGCTTATCCCAGGCTCCAGTGTCAGGAGGTGTTTCTGTGGAATTCTGTCAGCCTCTGTAAGGACTTGCCTCCATCGATCTTTGCATGTGGTTTTGACTCCAAGCATCGTAAGGCGAGAGTCAGGGAAGTCTTCTGAATGATAAGGTTCCTGTCCCGGGAATAGAAAGTCCGGTTTAGATCTGTTTTCGGTTATTGCTCCCCGTTCAAAAACCAGGTTGTTGTCTGTAAAAATCTGTTCAAGATGATTTTCCAGGGAATGACCAGCTCTGGACTTCCTGCGATTGTGAACACTCAGTGAGAAAGAAACAAATTGATCAACGTCTTCATCAAAACCTTCACGGAGACGCTTTGAAACAATATGCCGTTCCATGCTTCGGAATAACTTTTCCTCCTGATTCAACCATTCAACAAGGGTGTCATCAGGGTGTGAAACAGAATCAATCACACCGCAGGTTTCGCGGGCAAATGCTGAAAAAATGCGTGTACTGGGGAAGGTTCCGTTAAATCTGTCCAGCATCAGGTCGAGGTGTTGATCATCAGTACTGACAACTTCGATATCCAAGTGTTCAAGTATTGTTTGCTCAACGTAACCAACCTGTGAGTCTTCGACCTCTTTGAATAAAACTTCTGCTTTTTGTGGTTGCAGACCAAATAGCCAGAGCAACTGATTTTCAGACGTGCTGTTTTCCCTAGCCACAATGACCAGTATGTTGCCGGTTGTTCTTTTGCCGAAAATGATAAGGTCACCTGCTGTTGCCATGTCAGTGACGATATTGCTTGGGAAATAAAGTCTGTATTCGGAGCGGGTGGGGTGGTTCTCTCTTGCGTCATACCATGTCAGAAAACCTTCTGCTTTTTCAGTTTTGTCCGGGTCTTCTCCAAGGTATATAAAATCAGCTTTGGTTGTTAGTCGCTCAGGGCCAATCAATAGCTTCAATTCCTTAACACCGTTAAACTCATGTTGGTTTGAGCTATCCGGGTGTGCTTCGACCGCGCTTAAATACTTTGTCGCAACGCCCTCAAAACATTCTGAAAGAGTGCCTGGTTTCATCCTGGTTGTCCCTCCCCGGAGATAACAGAAAATTGTGTTGTTCCAGTTTTAAGCCACGAAATAATCAGATTCAGTAAATTGTCGAAATCCAGCTTTTTGCTGCCTTTCAAAGCGCACTCCCAAACTTCCAGAATTCGCCATCCGCCGTTAAGTAGTTCTGTGCGATTGCGCTCATCTACTACCTTGTTCCGGTTTATCTTGGTTTTCCAGAAATCTTCGTTAGTAGTCGGCCACTTGAATAGATGGCAGTTGTGGCCATGCCAGAAGCAGCCTTGAATGGAGATAACAGCTTTGTATTTCGGAAAAACCAGATCGGGTTTCCCGGGAAGTTTCTTGTCGTGCAGTTTATAGCGAAAGCCCTTGGCGAACAGGGCTTTGCGAATGAGCAATTCAGGTTTTGTATTTTTGCCTTTGATGCCGGACATCATCCGGCTTCTGGTTTTCTTATCTACAATATCAGCCATTTGAGGCAATGTTATGCGCTTGATCCCTTCCGGTGAGTTCCAGGATATGTGGCTTCATGATTCGGGCAATCTCTTCAACCAGGGAAGTGACCACGCAATTGCCGAATTGTTTGTAAGCTCTGGTATCTGATACCGGAATCACAAAGTCATCATGGAAGCCCATCAGCCGCGCACATTCCCTTGGGGTCAGCCTTCTTGGGTTCTTGCCTTTACCTCTCGAAACAAGTATCTCTGAGCCATCCTTGTAGTATCGTGCGGAAAGGGTTCTGGATGTATCATCAGGGCCAACCAGACCAAAACCGAATCCATTCCCTTTTTCCTGATGTTTCCTTGCATATGCCTGGAGGTAGTTCCAGAGTTTATCACTCAGGGTGTACTTGTCATTAACCTTTGCCTTGGCGCCAAGAGTGTACACTCCTTCAGCCTGCTCGGAACCGTCGCCCGGGTGCAGGATGTCTTTCATGGTCTTGTTGTCAGAGGCAGGCAATTCAAGATCATCCCAGGAAAAATCCGTTTCACCGTCAAAGCCAACAATGAAAACCCGTTCACGGTGTTGGGGTACAAAACCTTTTGCATCTATGACTTTATAATAAACCTTGTAGCCCAGGACCTCCTCAAGGGTTTCCATAATGATCCGGAATGTCTTTCCCTTGTCATGACTCTTCAGGTTCTTGACGTTTTCCAACAAAAAAGCTGGAGGACGATGGACTCTCAGAATATCGGCAACATTAAAAAAGAGATTTCCCTGTTCCTGACAAGCAAATCCATGAACCCTGCCCAATGAGTTCTTTTTTGATACACCGGCGATGGAGAAGGGTTGACAAGGGAAGCCAGCAAGCAGGACGTCGTGCTTCGGGACAAAACGTTTAATGTCTACATCTGTTTTGGTGATGGCTTTAATGTCGCAGATGAAAGTATGATTGGGATTGGAGGGGAAATTTGCTTCGTATGTTTTCTGGCTGTAGCTATCCCATTCGCAGGTGAGAAGGCATTGACCGTTTTGGGCATCAAAGCCACGCCGAATACCACCAATCCCGGCAAAAAGATCAATGAAGGAGAAATCACCTGAAATGGGGTGGCTTGGGTTATAGCCTAGAGAAAGCTGCTCAAGGGCAATCAGGTTGCCTTTTGGGATGTGAGACTCGCCTGCTTCCCAGCGCTTGATAGTTCTTGGGTGAACATCCAGATGTTCTGCGATCTTTTCTCTGCCATACCGGCCAACGGATAATTGAACAAGATTTTGTGCCATTTCAGCGGTCATAAGTGTTCTCCGGGTTCGCTGGGAACGATTTTGGACATTTTGTCCAATTTACTGCCTGTCGTCAAGGTAAAAGTACAATATCCAGGGTTTGATTTTGAAAAAATACCCAGGATGTTGTTTAAATCAACTTAACTCAGCATCGTGACAAATAATGTCTCATCCTGTTTATAAAGAATGAGGATGAACGGTCTGTTCTGCCGGAATAGATTGAAGCATATGAGATTGTAAATCTTGATGAAGTTGCATGATGTTGCCGGGCATTCATTTAATGGGCGGACGACTTTTCTTATATTTAGGTATACTGGTTCCAATACGTTCCCTCTATCGAGGTTCCGCAACCGGTGAAAAGTCAATTTACAACTGATCTTGTCATTGTCGGGAATGGCATCGTTGGCGCCGCAACTGCTTTGCGGATCAAACAGGACTATCCCGACCTTGCGGTTTTGCTGGTGGATAAAGAGGTCGCTTGTGCGACGCATCAGACCGGGCATAACTCGGGGGTCGTACACGCCGGCGTCTATTATCAGCCGGGCAGTCTGAAGGCCGACTTCTGCAAGCGCGGCGCTGCGCTCACCAGGAGCTTTTGCCAGGAGTATGATTTGCCCTACGACCAGTGCGGCAAGCTGCTGGTGGCGACCAATGACCTTGAACTGGAGCGTATGACTGCGCTGGCCGAGCGCTGTCGCGAAAATGGCATCACGTTTGAATCCCTCTCGGGACAGGAGCTCAGGGCGCGGGAGCAGCGGGTCAGTGGTTTGGGCGCGTTATTCGTACCGGCGACGGCGATTACCGATTTCCCGAAGATCACCGAGACCATGATCGCACAATTTCGTGAACTCGGCGGCAAGACTCTCTTCGGTGCTGAAATCGTCCGGATTGAAGAAAATGAAAAATCGGTCAAGCTCGAGGCCGGATCGCATCTGGTCGAGGCGGCATCCCTGATCGCCTGTGCCGGGTTGATGTCGGACCGGCTGGTGCGGATGATGAATGTCGCCTGTGATTTTCGTATCGTGCCGTTCCGTGGGGAATACTACCGGCTGGCTGATGCGTTAAACGAGATCGTCAAGCACCTGATCTACCCGATTCCTGATCCGGAGTTGCCCTTTCTCGGTGTCCATCTGACACCGATGGTCGACGGCACCATCACCGTTGGCCCGAACGCCGTGCTCGGCTGGAAGCGGGAAGGGTATGGCCAGCTCAACTTCAGCTTCCGGGATGTCGCTGAAATGCTGGCCTTCCCCGGTTTCTGGAAGGTTGTCGGGAACAACTTCGGCATCGCGCTAAAGGAGATGGCCGATTCGTTTTATCTGCCCGGTTACCTGCAGCGCGTCCGCAAATATTGCCCCGATATCAGCGCGACCGATCTCAAACCTTATCCCGCCGGGATCAGGGCGCAGGCGGTTCTGGCCGATGGCACCATTGTCCATGATTTTCTTTTCAGGGAAACCGCAAGGACGTTGCATGTCTGTAATGCGCCATCACCGGCTGCGACCTCGGCCATGCCGATCGCTGAATACCTTGCCGAAAAAGCTGCGGCACAGTTCAGACTTTAGGACATTGATAACGGGGAGGGCGCCTTGATGAATCAAAAGACGCCTCTTCCCGTTTTTGTTCTCCGCGAATCGTATCGTTAAGCTTGAACAGTGAACAGGCAGACGATAGAATAGTGGTCAGCCTTTTTTACATTGAGTGAATTCATGCCCATTCTCCAGGTCGAATCCCTGCGCAAAAACTACGGCTCGCTCACCGCCGTCGACGGCCTCTCTTTCGCGGTCACGCCGGGCGAGTGCTTTGGCCTGCTCGGTCCGAACGGGGCCGGCAAAACAACGACGATCCAGATTCTCTACGGCTACACGCCGCGTGATGCCGGCCGGCTCGAACTGTTCGGCCTCGATATCGATCACCACCTGCGCGAAATCAAGGGCCGCATCGGCATCTGCCAGCAGGAAGACTCCCTCGACCCCGACCTGAGCGTTCGCAATAACCTGATCGGTTACGCCCGTTACTTTTCGGTGCCGCGCCGGGTAGCGGCGCGCCGGGCCGACGAGCTCCTCGAATTTTTTGCCCTGGCGGGGCGGGCCGACGACAAGGTGCCGGTCCTCTCCGGCGGCCTCAAGCGCCGCCTGATGCTGGCCCGGGCCCTGGTCAACCAGCCGGAACTGCTGATTCTCGACGAGCCGACCACCGGCCTCGACCCGCAGAGCCGGCAGCTGCTCTGGGCCAAGCTGGCCGAGCTGAAAAGGCAGGGAATCACCATCCTGCTGACCACCCATTACATGGATGAAGCCGAACGTCTGTGCGACCGCCTGGTGATCGTCGATCACGGCCGGATCCTGGTTGAGGGGCATCCGACCAGGCTGGTGCGCGAGCAGGTCGGCCATTCGGTCATCGAGATCGCCGATCCGGACGAGCAGGTACGGGCCTTTCTCAAGGGCGAGAGCGGCCGGGTCGAGGACCTCGGGCAACGGCTCCTGGTCTATCTCGAGGATGGCGACGAGCTCTTCCTTAAACTGACACGCGAGATCCGGGCGGAAGGGTGCATGCTGCGCCCGGCCGGACTCGAAGACCTGTTTCTCAAGCTGACCGGTCGGGAGTTGCGCGAATGAAATGGCCGCATCCGTCGCAGCTCAGCTTCCGCGTGCTGCGGGTCTGGCAGCGTAACTTTTCGATCTACAAGCAGAACTGGAAGATCTCCTTCGTGCCGCCGCTGTTCGAGCCGTTGCTCTACATCCTCGCTTTCGGTGTCGGCCTGGCGGTCATGGTCGGTGAGTTCGAGTACGGCGGGCAGACCCTTTCATACACCACCTTTATCGCCCCGGCCCTGGTCGCGGTGGCGATCATGCACAATGCCTTTTTCGAAACAACCTACAACAGCTACGTCCGCATGTATTACCAGAAGACCTTCGACGCCCTGCTGGCAACGCCGCTCAATCTCGAGGAGATCATTCTCGGAGAGATGATCTGGGCGGCGACCAAGTCGGTGATCGCGACGACCCTGATGGCGACGGTGATTTCGCTGTGCGGTTTCTTCGAATTCCCCGGGGCCCTGCTGCTGCTGCCGCTGGCGGCGCTCGGCGGCCTGCTGTTTGCCTCCCTCGGCATGATCTGTACCGCCCTGGTTCCGGGGATCGAAACCTTCAACCTGCCGATCTTTCTTGGAATCACGCCGATGTTTCTGTTCAGCGGCACTTTCTTCCCGCTGCAGAATCTACCGGGCTGGGCGCAGACGCTGGCCGCCTTTCTGCCGCTGACCCACCTGGTCGCCCTGGTGCGCGGCTGCAGCCTGCAGGTCTGGAGCGGCGAGCTGTGGCTCAGCCTGCTCTACCTGACGGTCGCGGTGTTGTTGCTGCTGCCACTGGCGATCGCCCTGATGGTGAGACGCATCGTGGTTTGAACAGCAATGCTTCAACCGGCCGGCCGCTGGTCACCGTCATCACTTGACAGCCGCCCACCCTGAACTAGAGTTAAAACAGACAACACCACCTTACGGAGATGATATGAACGTTTTTGATTTTGCCATGGAAATGGAAGACAGCGGTTACGAGTATTACTCGGACCTTGCCAGAACCTCATCGCA
>PKUH01000065.1 GCA_002869615.1 Desulfuromonas sp.
AAATTGCTTTCCGCTGATGTCGTCGCCGGCGACCATCCGCGAACTGATCCAGGAAGCGGACGCGGTGATCGGCGCGGTACTGGTGCATGGTGCCAAGGCTCCGAAGCTGGTGACCCGCAATATGCTGGCGGCGATGAAGCCGGGAACGGTTCTGGTCGACGTTGCCATCGACCAGGGTGGCAGCTTTGAAACGTCCCGACCGACCACTCACGCCGACCCGATCTACGAGGAGAACGGTATCGTCCACTACTGCGTCAGCAACATGCCGGGTGCCGTACCGCTGACCTCGACCGTTGCCCTGACCAACGCGACTTTGCCCTACGCGGTCGAGATTGCCGATAAAGGGTGGCAAAAAGCTGCACGTTCAAATTTGGGGATTCGTGAAGGGCTGAATGTTGTCGATGGGAAAGTGACCTACGCCGGGGTGGCGGAAACGTTCAATATCCCGTTCTTTGATCCGGGAAAACTGTTTTAATATAAAAAGGGGCGGATTAAAATCCGCCCCTTGATTCACCATACTAAACACCAGAGATCAAAACATATAACGCACCCCAACAAAGACTTCATGGGCGATGAGATCACCTTCGAAATTTCCGGCCGGTAACCCGCCAAAACCAAAAAGGTCTACATCAAACTCACCGAAATCATAGTATCGGTAACCAAGTTCTGTCTTGACCTGTTCCGAGTGTTTAAACCCGATTCCAACAGTGCCGAAATAGGATAAACTCGTATCAGAATCACTGGCGAAAACAACCCCGTCACTGACTTCTACATCATAATAAGTTCCTCCAGCGCCGGCACCCAAAAATGGCTCGTAAAATCCATTTTCACCGAAACTCAAATCGTAGTAGGTCGATAGCGATATTGTTTTGGTCAAGACTGAGGAGAGATAGAAAAATGTCGGTGTTGGCGGCTGAAAACTATTGGTTCGAAAATCGGAATGCCTGAATGAATAATCGATTTGCGTTCGCAGTGCGCCCCAACCCTTGCCGAGAGATAGATCAAGTAGCACCCGGTTGTCTTGGTCGCTTCCGGTATTGGGATGTGGGCCAGCTGTATTAAGCCCACCTGAGTCCAACTCACTGTACGTAAGCCCTGTCCCAGCCCTTAAGTAGTAACCGTAGTTATCAACGGCCAGCGCAGTTGAAGAAACTAAAAGAGGAAAAACCAATGTGATAACTAGAAAAATAAATTTTATTTTCATAAGAATCTCCGTTATTTACAATACATTTAAACTACACTTGGAAAGTAAACAATAAAGAGGAATCAAAGTCAACCAAATCATGTGAAATAAAATACAGATAAAGAGACAAAAAGCTTCTAGGTATTTTTTAACAACCGAATTCCGTCTTTCTCAATCTTGATCTGCCGCTTTTTGTACAAGCCGCCGACCGCTTTCTTGAACGCCTTCTTGCTCATACCGAGAGCCCGCTTGATCTCTTCGGGCGAGCTTCCGTCGTGCAGGGGGATAAACCCTTCCTCTTCGAGAAGCTCGAGCAGGTTCGCTTTTTCCTCTTTAATGTCGACCATTCCCCCCTTGCGCCGGGTGACATCGATCTTCTTGTCGTTGCGGATCCGTTTGACGTAGCCCTTAATCCGGTCACCGACCTGAAGATGTTCCGGAGCCTCATCCTTGTACAACAGACCGCTGTAAAGATTATTGATAATGACTTTGCATCCGAGCGGTGTGTGTTGCCAGATCAGCAGCTCGACCTCTTCATCCTCTTTCAGGTTAATCTCTTCGGTCTCCAGACAATCATCGATCCGTGAGGTCGCGGCAACCCTCCCTTGATGATCGAGCACCACCTTGACCAGGTACCAGCGCCCCTCCTTCATTTTTTCAAACTGTTCCCGGTGCGGCACCAGAAGATCCTTCTCCAGTCCCCAGTCGAGAAAAGCTCCGGGATTGCCAAGCTGCCTGACCTTGAGGCGGGAGAATTCGCCGACCTGTGCCTTCGGTTTCTTTCGGGTCGCAGTCAGGCGACCCGCCGCGTCCATGAAAACAAAGAGGTTGAACTGATCACCCGGAGCAGTGCCGAAGGGGACTTCCTGCTTCGGCAACAGGATTGTTTCCCGACCCGACTTGATCCAGGCGCCCTTGTCATCGACCCGGTCGACCGTCAATGTGCTGAATGTACCATTTACCGACATCTGATCTTCTCCTTGATAAAAACCGAACCGGAGTATATGCGGAACTGACTCTATAATACCAGCAAAAACAGATTAAAGTACTTGACTTCAATTATCGCTTTAAGTCAGACTTGAAAACTATGAACGCGATAAAAATAACGACAATCAGGATCACCGGCAAACGGACAACCAAGGTCCGCCCGGTCCCGGTCTGCGTCGTAAAATCGTGTTGATATAAAAGCGCTCAACACAACAAAAACGGCCGCAGACAAGTCTGCGGCCGTTTTTTATTATCTTCCAGCAAGGAAAACAGAGAGTGTCGGTACTGCTTTTCTACAAAATTGCCATCACAATGTTGGCTGTCCTCGGACTCTCATTCGTCGCCGAGAAAATCAGTCCCCGATTGGCGGGCCTGCTTTCCGGCTACCCGATCGGCACAGCGATCATCCTGCACTTTTACGGGCTGGAGTATGGCACCAAATTTGCGGCCAATGCAGCTATTTTCAACCTCTGCGGCCTGCTGGCGTCACAGTGCTTTGCCTACGCCTACTACCGGATATCGCTGAAAACCGAATCGGTAGCACTGCCAAGCCTTGTAGCCTTGTCAGCCTACCTGCTGGCAGCTCTTGTTATCAGCCAAACAGCACCGGACCGGAACGCCGCCGTTGCCATTGCCGTCATTGCAACAGCGCTGTTTTGTATTCTGATGCGAACAAGCAGAGCGACAGTGGCAACAGTCACGCGACCCTGGTCGTTAAAACTGGTCGCCGGTCGCCTCGTATTTACAGCTGTGCTTGTTCTTACGGTCACTGAGACTGCGAATATGGTCGGTACGAAGTGGGCCGGGCTGTTTTCAGCATTCCCAGTAGCACTTTACCCTCTGGTGTTCCTTTTGCACCGGGAGCACGGCCCGGCTCCGGTCCGGACAATATTGGGAAATTTTCCGTATGGTCTCTGGTCAGTCATTGCTTATGCCTTAACCGTTTCGTTTGCTTATCCCGGGTTCGGGGTCTTCCCCGGAACGGCCATCGGATTTGCGGTAGCAACGCTGGTGTTGTTGACTATCAACATCAGGCCGATGCTGATTAAATACAAGAGGCAGGCACAAGAGATTCAATCCTGAGTGCCTGGTAATGTTTCACAAGATTTGAGCTTTTAATGTAACAATAGCTCAGTTATAGTTCCTGCGGTTGCCGAGGCAGCCGCCAAACATGAATAAAGGAGTCACACAATGAAAGTCGGAATTGTCGGTTGGCGTGGCATGGTCGGTTCGGTCCTGCTGCAGCGGATGCAGGAGGAGAATGATTTTTCCGGAATCGAACCGGTATTCTTTTCCACCTCACAGGCTGGTCAGGATGCCCCGATGGGTGCCGGCAAGCTCGAGGACGCCTCTAACATCGATACGCTAAAGAAACTTGACATCATCATCACCTGCCAGGGTGGCGACTACACCAAAGAGGTTCATCCAAAGCTGCGTGCCGACGGCTGGAACGGTTACTGGATCGACGCAGCCAGTTCCCTGCGAATGGAAGATGACGCGATTATCATCCTCGATCCGGTTAATCGCGCGGTCATCGACGCCGGCCTGAAGAACGGCGTCAAGGATTTCATCGGCGGCAACTGCACAGTCAGCCTGATGCTGATGGCGCTCGGCGGTCTGTTCGAAGCGGGGCTGGTCGAATGGATGACCTCGATGACCTACCAGGCCGCTTCCGGTGCCGGTGCTCCGAACATGCGCGAACTGCTGGCGCAGATGGGGAGCCTCAACGCCTCGGTCGCCGGCCTGCTGGCTCAACCCGGCTCGGCGATTCTCGAGATCGACCGCAAGATCACCGAAGTGTTGAACGGTTCCGAGATCCCGGTCGACAACTTCGGCTATCCGCTCGCCGGCAGCCTGCTGCCGTGGATTGACCGCGAAGTCGAAGACGGCCAGAGCCGCGAAGAGTGGAAAGGGCTGGTCGAAACCAACAAGATTCTCGGCTCCGGTTCGCCGATCCCGATCGACGGCCTTTGCGTCCGCGTCGGCGCCATGCGCAGCCACAGCCAGGCATTGACCATCAAGCTGAACAAGGATGTGCCGATCGAGGAGATCGAGGAGATGATCGCCAACCACAACGACTGGGTCGAACTGGTGCCAAACACCAAGGAAGCCTCACTGTCACGTCTGACCCCGGCCGCCATCTCCGGCACCCTGACCGTTCCGGTCGGCCGGCTGCGCAAGATGAAGATGGGGCCGGAATACCTCTCGGCCTTCACCGTCGGCGACCAGCTGCTCTGGGGCGCGGCTGAACCGCTGCGAAGAATGCTAAGGATTTTGATGGAAAAATAAGGCAGGTCAAAGGTTCAAGGTAAAGAGGAAAGAAAAGGGGGGCTGAATTCAATTCAGACCCCCTTTTTGCATATTAATAATCCTTAGATGATCTGAGAAAGAGTTGCGAGAAGATTTATAATAAACGGCCATCACATAAAGCGGGCTTGGAACGACATAACCAGCATAATCATACAAATTGAAGATGAGCTATTACCATTTCCCTATTGGTATATTGGCAATGGAGTAACAGGTGTTAGGTTATGCAATGATGAGGTTGGTGCTAGTGAACTTTTCTTTGATGTTTTTCCTGAAAAACTTCCTGAGTACAAAAATGATAAAACATTTGGAATAATCATTGAGGCAATGGGCGCATTGTCAGGTCACTTCCTAGTTTGGAGCGATGAAAGCCTTGACGATATAAAGCATGACAAGGATCAAACCAATTCTTTTACGCTCAATTAACTTCACAATTAGAACCTAAATTCGAACAAGCCCCAACCAATGACGGCTGGGGCTTGTTCCTATAAATCCTCTTATTTCTAATGAAGGGCTGAAATACCCTCAATTCAGACCTTTCCTATAAGTGCTGAAAAATGCCAATCGTTTCGGCAATAACATACTTTCTTTGTCGCACAGTCCATATTTCTTTTCCCTTTGTCTCATCGCAACAATACGATAAATTGTAAACACCATGTCGGCGCCGGATAAAAAAAAGGACACGCAGAAATGGGTTGAAAATCTCATCCTCAACTTCTGGGCGTCAAGCGATCTGAACACGCTGGACAACGGCACCGGCGAAAAAGCCTTGGATGCACCCCTGGTCGCGTATGCCAGCGGCGACGATCCGATGTTCAGCAGAATCAAGAACGACATCGGACCGTTCTACTGGCTGCCGCATGAGGCCTGGCAGCTGCAATTTCCCAACGAAAAGATTACCGCACCCGATCTGAGCGTCATTGCCTATATTCTGCCGCAGACCGAGGCGACCAGGATCGACCAGCAACAGGCAACCGAACTCCCGGCCGAACGCTGGGCCCGCTCCCGTGACTTCGGTGAAAAGTTCAACTGCGCCCTCCGCCTGCATCTGGCCGAAAGCCTGACCGCCGCCGGCTACCCGGCGGTCGCCCCGGAACGTCTGCCCGGGTTCGATTACCGGAAATCGGACAAACTCGGCATCGCCTCAAACTGGTCGGAACGCCACACCGCCCACATCGCCGGTCTCGGCACTTTCGGCCTGAGTGACGGCCTGATTACTGCGAAAGGAAAAGCGGTCCGCATCGGCTCGGTCGTTGCGAAAATCGATCTGCCGGCCACCGAACGGTCCTATGCCGATCCATACGAATGGTGCCTCTGGCATGCACGAGGGAAATGCGGCGCCTGTATCCGGCGCTGTCCGCCGAAGGCGATCAATCCGACCGGCCATGATAAGGAAATTTGCCGCACCTACATCCGTGAAGTGACCGCCCCCTATGCCCACTCGACCTTCGGTACAGGAGCGACCCCTTGCGGTCTCTGTCAGGTGAAGATTCCCTGCGAAGACCGGATTCCGCTCTAACCCGGCACCATAGGGCCACCTCCCTGCATTGCGGGAAGTGTCCCTGTATCCATCTGCTTCTTGACTCCTGCCGCTTTGACGTGGCATAAAAGCCGGACTGAATGAACCCTGCAAGGAGGAAAAATCGTGATTAAAATAGATTTTGAAAAGATGGGCGGCCTGATTCCGGCTATTATCCAGGACCACGAGACCAACGAGGTTCTGATGGTCGCGTTCATGGACGAGAAAACCCTCAACAACACCCTGCGTGACGGCAAGACCTGGTTCTATAGCCGTAGCCGCCAGAAATACTGGATGAAGGGCGAGGAGTCGGGCAACACCCAGGACGTTATGGAAGTCTACACCGACTGCGATGCCGACACCGTTGTCATCAAGGTCAAACAGAACGGCCCGGCCGCCTGCCATACCGGCAACCGGAGCTGCTTCTACGTGAAGTGGGAAGATGGCGAGTGGGTCGAGCATAGTAATCCGCTGTTTGACCCGGATGAGGTTTATAAGAAGAAATAATTTCAACGCAAAGACGCCAAGTTGCAAAGGAAAGCTAAACCTGCAATCAGCTTAACGGAGAGATGGAGAGCCACAGAGAACTTCAAGGGTTAATACTTTGAGTTCTTGAGGATTTCACCTATACAGTTTTGACTTACTCTCCACCTCTGCGCCTCTCCGTTAATTCAGATTCAGGTTCCATTGGAGTCTTGGTGACCCAATGATTTTGACTGGAGTTAATCATGAGCAATGAACTGAAACTCGGCATCCCGAAGGGGAGCCTCGAAAAAGCGACCATCGAGCTGTTTGACAAGGCGGGGTGGAACATCAAGACAACCTCGCGCAGCTACTTTCCGACCAGCGACGACGACGAGCTGAGCTGCAGCCTGGTGCGCCCACAGGAGATGGCCAAGGTGCTCGAGCGCGGCAAGCTCGATGTCGGCATCGCCGGCCGCGACTGGGTCAGGGAGAACGACTCGGATGTTGTCGAAATCGGCGAAATGGTCTACTCAAAGGTTTCCCGCCGCCCGGCCCGCTGGGTTCTGGTTGTCGGCCCCGACTCCAAGGTCGAAAAGCCGGAAGATCTCGAGGGCGCGACCATCTCGACCGAACTGGTCGGCTTCACCAAGCGCTTTTTCGCCGAAAAGGGGGTCAATGTCAATGTCGAATTCTCCTGGGGCGCCACCGAGGCGAAAATCCTCAAGGGGTTGTGCGACGCCATCGTCGAGGTCACCGAGACCGGCTCGACGATCAAGGCGAACAACCTGCGCATCGTCTGCGACCTGATGGAGTCGGTTCCGGTGCTGATCGCCAACAAGGATGCCTGGAACGATCCATGGAAGCGGGGCAAGATCGAGCGCATCTTCACCATGCTGCAATCGGCGCTGCGGGCCGAGGGGATGGTCGGTATCAAGATGAACGCCCCCGGCGACAAGATCGACGCCATCACCAAGCTCCTGCCGAGCCTCAACCAGCCGACCGTGGCGCATCTCTACAAATCGGACTGGGTCTCGATCGAAACGATCATGCCGGAACAAGATGTCCGCAAGATTTTTCCGGAATTAATGGAACTCGGCGCCGAAGGGATTGTCGAGTACCCCTTGAATAAAATCATTTAACCGGCAACGACACATAATCGTTAAAAAGAGCAGCCAGACGGCTGCTCTTTTTGTTCCGGCCCTTTGAGAGAAAATCCCACCCCGGAGTCGAAACCGGTAGCGGGGTCGGCCTGGCGACAGCCAAAATTATTTATGAAGGCCATGGCGGAAAAACTGGATCGAAAGCCGGCCTGCACAAGCACTTCCACCTGATCAATACAGAGACAACTCCGGACCAGGGCAGCCAGCAGCAATAGTCCGACGTTTTATCTCAAGAATTCAAGTACACCCGAAATAATCATCCATATTCTTTCCCGCAAGCCATTTAATACCCTTGTCATCAATCGGCAAAGGCACTAACATAATGGGCTCGCTTGACCCCGGTTTTCCGGCTGAAAATATCACGATTCAGGAGTTCTTCTATGATTTTCAAAGATATCGCCCTGCAAGTCCCGAAAATTCTCTTGCCAACAGCAGGAACAGACCTCTCCAAATGGGCAATCATCGCCTGTGACCAATACACCTCGGAGCCGGAATACTGGCAACAGGCCGCAGAGCAAGTCGGCAGCAACCCGTCAACCCTCAATATTATTTTCCCCGAGGTCTATCTCGAAGACGATGAGAGCGACGACCGCATTGCCGCGATTAACCGGTCGATGCAGGAGTACCTAGACCAGGGCATCCTTGAAGAGCAGAAGGAAGGCTTCATTCTGGTTGATCGAAAAACCTCGGAGGTCGAATCACGCAAGGGGCTGATGGTCGCGCTCGATCTTGAGCAGTACGATTTCAGCGAAGGAGCGACCACCCTGATCCGCGCCACCGAAGGAACCATTGTCGACCGTCTGCCGCCGCGCATCCGGGTTCGCGAAAATGCCCCGATCGAGCTTCCGCACATCATGGTGCTGATCGACGACCCGGAGAGAACCGTCATCGAACCGCTTTTCGACAAGGACCTTCCGCTCGCTTACGACGTACCCCTCATGCTCAACGGCGGCCATGTCAAGGGGTGGCAGGTCAGTGATCAGGACTCGATCTCACAGGTCAAGAACGCGCTCGTAGCCCTGGCCGATCCCGACTTTTTCGCAAAAAAGTATGAGGTACAAGACAAACCGGTCGTCCTCTATGCCATGGGCGACGGCAATCACTCGTTTGCAACCGCCAAGGCGATCTGGGAAGAGCTCAAAAAATCAGCTGATGACCAGGATGCGGTCATGAACCATCCGGCCCGCTTCGCCCTGGTCGAACTGGTTAACGTCCATGACCCCGGTCTCGAGTTTGAAGCCATTCACCGGGTTGTTTTTGATATCGATGCCGACGATCTGCTGACCGGAATGGCCGAGTTCTGTGCCAGTCGGGATGCGACTGTCAGCCTGCACCGCTGTGCCGACCAGGCCGAGCTGGCAGCCCGCCAGGCAATCGAAACCGGCGACAACCGGCACCTGATTCCGTTCGTCGATGGGAGCGGCTGCGGTCTCCTTGTCGTCGAAAACCCGGCCTTCCATCTCACCGTCGCCACCCTGCAGTCTTTTCTCGACAACTACCTTGAGAAAAACGCCAAGGCCCGGATCGACTACATCCACGGCGAGGAGCCGGTGGCACGAATCGGTGGACAATCCGGGAATATCGGCTTTTTCCTGCCGTCGATTTCGAAGCACGATCTGTTCAAGACGATTATCCTCGATGGCGCCCTGCCGCGCAAAACCTTCTCCATGGGCGAAGCCGACGAGAAACGCTTTTACCTCGAATGCCGGAAGATCATATAGGAGAACCTGTCATGTCCGATAAAAAACCTGCTCATTCCTGTTCATCCTGCAGCGCCGTCTGGTTGAAAACCGGCGCCACCAACTGCTGGGCCGAGCCGGGTAAGGGTCCGACCAAGCCGGGCTACTGCCCCTCCGACCCACACGCCGCCATCATAGATGAGTCGTTCGCCCGGTATACCGGCGACGACGAGGATGCACGCCTGGCCAAAGTAGCCGCCCGGGTCGAGGGTCTCTGCTACCAGCCGGTGCCGGGATCCGATGCAGTCAACGCGCGCTGGACCCGGGTCGAGGACCTGATCGCCCTGGCCAAAATGATGGACTACAAAAAAATCGGCATCGGCACCTGCGTCGGCATGCTGGATGAAACAAATCGTCTCTCGGAAATTTTAAACGCGCAGGGATTCGAACCCTATTCGGCCTGCTGCAAGGCCGGCAGTATCGATAAACTCAAACTCGACATTGCCGAAGAGGACAAGGTTCGTCCCGGAACCTTCGAGCCAGCCTGCAACCCGATCGCCCAGGCGAAGATCCTCAACGCCGAGGGGATGGAGATGAATATCATCATGGGGCTCTGCGTCGGCCATGACATGCTCTTCAACAAGTACTCGGAAGCTCCGGTTACGACGCTGGTGGTCAAGGATCGCGTGACCGGACACAACCCGGTTTCGGTCTTATATGGCCAGAATTTCTACTACAAGAGGCTGCAGAAGCAGCCGATCGTTGTTCCGGAAGATTGACTTAACGGATGCTTTTCACAAAATAACGGTTATTATTGAGTAAGGACTTTTATGCGAAACCGGGATCCGCTCAATAAATGCCCAATTTCCTTTCCGACATAATCGATGTTGCTTCGATCCGGAGCCTGCTGCAGGGTTTGCAACAGGCGACCGGAGCTCCGGTGAGCTTGCTCGACCATAACGGCGACGTCCTCTTCTCATCAGGCTGGAACCGGGCCTGCGAAATCTACCATCGCAAACATCTCAAATCTTCCGAGCGCTGTCGTGACAGCGACCGGTTCTTCGCCGGTTACCTGGAAAACGAAGGCTTTCCCGAAGATGAATTTATCACTCACACCTGCGCAAACGGACTGATCGAAGTCGGGGTGCCGATCATTATCGATGACTACCAGTTTGCGACGCTCCTGTTCGGGCAGTTCCGCCCTGAAACATCTGAGTTCAACAGGTTCCGCGAAATCGCGGTCGAGTTCGGTTTTGACGAGGCTCCGTATCTTGAAGAAATCAGAAAGATCCCGATATATGATGAAGCCAGAGTTAAAAAGCTCCTCGCTGTTTACTCCGGCATCGTCGAACTGCTGAGCAGGCTCGGCCGCACCTATCGTGAAGAGCAACAGACCCGTACCAAGCTGAAGAAATCAGAAGAGAAATTCCGCGAGCTCTTTCACCATTCGAGCGATGCGATCTATATTGTTGATCAGTCCGGACAAATTATCGAAGTCAACAAAGTCGCCTGCGATCGACAGGGGTACTCGTATGAAGAGTTAACTTCGATGAATGTCAGAGAACTCGATGATCCGCTTTTTGTCGACAAGATCAAGGATCAGATTTCCCGGATCAGGGAGGATAGAAGTTACATCTTCGAATCGGCCCACCTGCACAAGGACGGAACATCGATTCCGGTTGAGATCAGCGGCCGGATCATCAATTTCGAAGGGCAAAAAGCGATCATGGCCGCAGCCCGGGACCTCAGTGAACGGCAGGATGCGATGCAGGCTCTGCAGCGCAGTGAAGTCAAGTTCCGGAGCATAATAGATTCTTCGCCAATGGGAATTCACCTCTATTACCTCGACCCGGAAGATCGTCTGATTTTTACCGGCGCCAATTCATCGGCCGACGCCATTCTCGGCATCGCGCATCAGGATCTCATCGGTAAAACCATCGAAGAAGCGTTCCCCGGCGTCAAGCACACCGAGATTCCGCGGCGCTACCGGAGTATCTGTAACAACGGAGAGGTCTGGAACAACGAACAGATTGACTACGAGGATAAAGATATCCGCGGGGCGTTTGAAATCCATGCCTTTCAGACGAACCCGAAGACCATGGCAGTCTTTTTTATCGACATTACGACTCGCAAAATCGCCGAGCAGACGCTCCGTGAATCAGAAGAAAAATACCGCCTTCTCTTTTCAGCCGAAAAAGATGCCATTCTCATCATTGACAGTAAAACATTGATGGTGGTCGAGTCGAATAACGCCGCCAGCTCCATGTACCAGTACACTCCGGACGAATTTTCACGACTAAAAATCCTTGATCTTTCGGCCGAACCGCAACCGAGCCGTGAGCAGATCAGCAGTCTCCTTTCGGGTGACCTCGACCTCATGGAAGCTCAACACAAAAAAAAGGATGGCACCTTTTTCCCGGTTGAAATCACAGCCGGGACCTTTGAATGGCATAAACGATCCATGCTGGTCGTCATCATCCGCGACATCAGCGAACGCGACCGGATAACCCGGCTCAAGGATGAGATGCTTTCAGCGATCAGCCACGAAATGCGGACACCGCTGACGGCGATTCTCGGTTTCAACGAACTGCTGCTCAATGAAGATGTCGACCCCGAAAAAACGAAACAGTTCCTTGAATTGAGCCACCAGGAGGGTGAGCGCTTACGTGAACTGATTGATGATCTGCTGGATCTGCAACGCCTGCGCGCCGGATTTACCGGGGAAAATTTTGCATCGATCCAGATCAGGCCAATGCTGTATGAGATTGCCAACATCTTCCGGGAGATGAAGACCGGTCACAGCATTGAAGTTGACTGCCCGGACAAGTTGCCGGATATCATTGCCAATGAGCAGAAGATCAACCGGGCCCTGAAAAACCTGATGTCGAATGCTATCAAATACTCGCCGGCCGGCGGTCAGGTTAAACTGGCAGCAAAACATATTAAAAGCCGGCAAGCCCTCGCCCTGACGGTCAGTGATACCGGCCTCGGCATCCCGGGAGATGCACATGATCAACTCTTTGATCGCTTCTTCAGGGTCTATCACCCGGAAATCAAAAATATCGGTGGGACCGGCCTCGGCCTTGCCCTGGTCAAGGAAATAGCCAAACTGCACGATGGTACAATCAGTGTCGAAAGTGCCCCGGGCAAGGGGAGTCAATTCACTCTTGAACTGCCACTTTCCGGCCCGGAACTCGATAAGTGAAATCTCGCAAACATTGACCCGCCCGACCATATCCGTATAGAATGCAGCAAATTTATCCGGGAGGGATCCGATGCGCTTCAGCCTTTTTTTCCTTTTTCTGTTCACACTTGCAGCGACAAACAGCTCCGCCTGTGAAAAATGTGACATCGTGATCGATGTTATCGATGGCGATACCGTCGTTGTCCTTTGCGAAGGGCAAAAGCGGCCGGTACACCTGGTCACCGTCGATGCCCCGCAGCTCGAACAGCCCTTTGGCAAGAAGGCTCAGGCTTATACCCGTGAACTCCTGCTCAACAACGTTGTCACGATCAGTTATATCGATCAAAACCGGGCCACCGATATCGTCTCGGCCAGCGGCCGAAGCCTCAAGTGGGGCCTGATCCGGGCCGGCCTCGCCTGGTATCCCGATAATCATGAGAAAAACAGCCTGCGCAATGTCTCCGACAAACTCGGCAAGTACGAACGCAAGGCGCGGCGCAGCCGCAAGGGGTTGTGGGCCCAGGACGATCCGAAAGCGCCCTGGGAGGTGCATCGCGGCACCGAATCTCTGCCGGAAATCATGGCCAAGCTCGGCAACATGGCATTCGGTCGGGCCAAGATCCCGAACGGGGCCAGGATAGTCGGCTGACGGCGGTAGGCTCGCGGCCGGTCCGGTCGCTCCAGCAACATGAATCTGCACTCGCAACCACAACGAATTGCCTTCTGGCTGTTGCCGGAAGAGAAAGAACGCGCCAGGTTACAGGAGATAATCGATCAACTGGCTGATCGATTATCAGCACCGCGCTTCATCCCCCACCTGACCCTCCTGACTCGGCCGGCGGATGATGTGGCTGATCCGGTATCTCTATTGGAGCACCTGACAAGCCGATTCGGGGCGCTTCAACTTGAAGTCTGCGGTCAAGCCCGCTCGAGCAGCCAGTTCAATCAGGCCCTCGTTCTGCCGGCAACGACGCCGCCGGAACTCGACGCGGTGATCAGTGCCCTGCATCCACTCAAGATCGTACCGAACGTCTATGCCCCGCACCTCAGTCTGCTCTATGCTCAGCTTGACCCGGAAATCGGTCGACAGCTTGAACAAGAATTCTCTTCAGAATCTTTCACCGCCCGCTTCGATCACTGTACCGCTATCGATATCGGGCCGGGCTGCCGTTGTCAGCAAGATGTTGAGCAGTGGCGGACCATTGCGACCCGCAGGTTCTCGTCCGGAAAATGAGTCGCTGCTTGAATTTTTCTCTTCTTTCCGGTATACCTTCGTAGAATTTTACCAATCTGGAGGATTGCACCATGCCAATGTCTGACGGCTTTAAAGAACGTCTTTTCCCCAAAGCACAAGAGATCGCCGAGCATTTCGGCACTCCCTTTCATATCTACGATGAAACCGGGATCCGCGCGACCGGCGAAGCGCTGAAAAAGGCGTTTGCCAGTATTGACGGTTTCCAGGAGTTCTACGCGGTCAAGGCGTTACCGAATCCGAAGATCCTTGAACTGATGAAGGATATGGGCTTCGGCTTCGACTGCAGTTCGATTCCGGAACTGATCCTGAGTCGGCAGATTGGCGCAACCGGCGAAGAGATCATGTTCACCTCAAACAACACCACACCGCAGGAGTTTGCGGCGGCCCTCGGCGAGGGCGGATGTGTTCTCAACCTCGATGACATCTCGCTGATCGACAAGGTGCCGGAACCGTTCCCGGAGCTGATCTGCTTCCGCTACAATCCCGGTCCGAGCCGTACCGGCAACGTCATCATCGGCAACCCGGTCGAGGCGAAATACGGAGTCAGCACCGAACAGGTGGCTGAGGCCTACCGCCTGGCGAAGGCAAAGGGTGCCAGCCGGTTCGGCCTGCATACCATGGTCGCCTCGAATGAGCTCGACTACACCTACATGGTCGAAACCGCGCGGATGGTCCTCGAAGTGGTCGAGATGGTCGAGTATGAGCTCGATATCCAGTTCGAGTTTGTCAATATCGGCGGGGGCTTTGGTATCCCTTATCATCCTGAAGAAAAACCCCTCGATCTGGCGGCGATGAGCAAGGATGTTACGGTTTTGTTCAAGGCTTTCAAGGAGAAGCACGGCTACGCTCCGAAGATGTACATGGAGAGCGGCCGCTTCATGACCGGTCCGCATGGCTGCCTGATTACCTCGGCGATCAACAGCAAGGATATCTACCGCAAGTACATCGGCCTCGATGCCTGCATGTCGTCGCTGATGCGCCCGGCCCTCTACGAGGCGTACCACCACATCGACGTTGTCGGCAAGGAGAATGCCGCGGCCACCGAAACCTATGATGTGGTCGGCTCGCTGTGTGAAAACAACGACAAGTTCGCTATTCAGCGCCAGCTGCCGCCGATTGAAGACGGCGACCTGGTCGCCATCCATGACTCCGGCGCCCACGGTCACGCCATGGGCTTCCAGTACAACGGCCGACTACGCCCGAAGGAGCTGCTGCTGCGTACCGACGGTACCGTCGAGCTGATCCGCCGGGCCGAGACCAACGACGATTATTTCGCGACGCTGAGCTTCGAAGCCGACAGCTTCAAGCCGTAAAACCCAGCTGCACAATGAAGATCCAGGGCAGGTTCCGGCAGGAGCCTGCCTTTTTTATTGCTGCCTTGACAGGATGACTGCTGAATTGTAGAAACAATCTATTCAATTGATTAACAGCCAAGAGGGATAGCATGGACGCAACAACTCAACTCGGAAAAACCGGCCTCAATATCAACCGCCTGGTCTACGGCACCCTGCCGCTCGGGCCGCTGCAGTCGGATCTCTCCCCCGAGAAGGGGGGCGAGCTGATCCGCTACGCTCTGGAGCAGGGCGTCACTTTGCTCGATACCGCTGAACTCTACGGCACCTACAAACATATCCGCGAGGGAATTAAAGACTTTTCCGGCGAATACCTGATCGCCAGCAAGACGCATGCGCCGACCGCCGCCGAGGCCCGCACCCATGTCGAACGGGCCTTGCGCGAGATTGACGTGCCGACCCTCGATATCGTCCACCTGCACGGTGCCCGTCTGCAGGATCCTTTTGTTGAGCGGGAGGAGGTCTTTGCCGAATTACTGAAGATGAAGCAGGAGGGGCTGATCAGGCATGTCGGCGTCTCCTGCCATTATATCTGCGCCGTCGAGAAGGCGGCCGCGCATCCCGAGGTCGAAGTGGTGCATCCGCTGATCAACCGACCCGGCATGGGCATTATTGACGGCAGCGCCGAACAGATGGCGGCGGCGATCAAAAAGTGCGCGGACAACGGCAAGGGGATCTACGCGATGAAAGCCCTGGCCGGCGGTAATCTGATCAAGCAAGCCCGGGCAAGCTTTCGCTACGTGCTCGACCTGCCGGGTGTTCACGCCATCGCCGTCGGGCTGCTCTCGAAATCCGAAATCGACGGCAACCTGAAGCTTTTCAACGAAGGCACTGCCGACCCGGCGGAGTGGGAGCAGCTCGAATCCCGCAAACGCGATATCCTGATCATGGAGCAGTTCTGCAAAGGGTGCGGCGAGTGCGTACCGGCCTGCACCAACCACGGCCTTTACCTCGAAGGCGGCAAGGCAAAGGTCCGGCGCGAGGATTGTATTCTCTGCGGCTACTGCGCCGCCGCCTGCCCGGAGTTCTTTATCCGGGTCGTGTAATTGACCGAGACGGGTTGATCCCTTGCCCCGGCGGTAAGCTTTCACAAAGAGCCCAACCCTTCCCTTTGGTGCGGAATACATTTATCCTGAAGCAATGAAGAACATTCCGACCAGCGGAGGCTCCTATATTGTCTGGTTCAAGCTTGGCCGCAAGCGCCGCATCACCGTCGGCCGGCTCGGCGAACAGGTTTTCCGGCCCGGCATCTACGCCTACTGCGGCAGCGCCTTCGGCCCGGGCGGCCTGCGAGCGCGGTTGTCACATCACCTGCGCAACTCGGAGCGACCGCACTGGCATATTGATTACCTGAAGAATTGCAGCCGTATTGTTGAAGCCTGGTACTCGACCCGTCCGGAGAACCGTGAACACTTTTTTGCCGAGCAACTCTCGGCGCTGCCGCAAGCAGAAATTGTGCTCGCCAAATTCGGTGCTTCTGACTGCACATGCGCAACCCACCTGATCTACCTGCCGGGCGCATCGGTTCCTGACCTGCATTTATTCCCGGAGGAGCTGCAGATACTTAACAACGCATAAGGCAGCCGGAACGGCTGCCTTATGGTATACGGGAGACGGGTTGAATGAACATGCTCTAGTGGTGAACCTTGCCTTCTTTTCCAGAACTACTGCCGATGGCAATTTTGCGGCTGGAAGGTGTTTTCTTGACAATCGGCATACTTATTTCAAGCATGCCCTCATCACAGGCAGCCTGCACCTTGTCGGTATCGACACCTTCCGGCAAGGTCATTTTACGTACAAATGAGCCGTA
>PKUH01000066.1 GCA_002869615.1 Desulfuromonas sp.
AGAGAAATTCCAATCTGAACAAATTTAACGCAAAGGCGCCAAGACGCAAAGAAAAAGACGTAATTCCACAGCAAAAACCGAACAAAAGAGGGCATACTGCTTTTGGTTTTAAACCTAAAAGGCTTTTAGGTCCTTCTTTGAAGCGCACTTCTCTCCCTCTCTCCGCCTCTCCGTTAAATATGATTTTACATCTTGGCTTTTCTTGGCGCTCTTGGTGTCGAGAAGGTCTGGCTTCTCAGGAAACAATCAACGGCTTATCACAGGCCGGTATCAATCCCCGATCTTCAGCCCGCCCCAACAAGGTTTCAACTGCTTTGACCCCTTCTTCGCCGAGATCTAGGGAGAACTCGTTGACGTACAGTCCGATATGCTGGTCAATGACCTCGTCATCGATCTCCTGGGCGTGCCGTCTGATGTAGGAGCGGGCCTCTTGCGGATGCGCATAGGCATACTCGAGGCTGGCCCGGACCGCTGCATCGACCTCGCGGATTGTCTCGGCACCGAGAGATCGTTTGGCGAGGATGCCGCCGAGCGGGATCGGCAGGCCGCTCTCCTGTTCCCACCAGGCACCGAGATCCTGAACTTCATGGAAACCGAGCTGGCGGAAGGTGAAGCGTGATTCATGGATGATGACGCCGGCATCCGCCTCGCCGTTCTGCAAGGCCGGCATGATCCGATCAAACGGAACAATCAGCAGATCCTCATACCCTTCGTCGAACAGTTGCAATAAGAGATTCGCGGTCGTCAGCTGCCCCGGAATCGCAATCTTCTTTCCTTTCAGCGCTGTCATCGATTTCGGTTCCGTCGTAACCACCAGCGGACCGCAGCCGCGCCCCAGGGCACTGCCGCTGCGCAGAAGCGCATACTGCTCGCGCAGATGGCCAAGAGCGTGATAGGAGATCTTGGTCAGGTCGAGCGTGCCGTTACGGGCCAGCTGGTTCAGGGTTTCGACATCCTCGAGACGTTCGCGGATCTTCAGTCGACAGCTTTCGAGGCAGTTGTGGGTCAGGGCGTGAAAGATAAAGGTGTCGTTCGGGCAGGGGGAGTATCCGAGCGTCAGCGTGCCGCTCATAGCGTCTTTTCCATGGCCGGCCAATCCCTGATCAGTTCAAGGATGCATTGCTGGGAGATCTCCGCCGCCGTGCCGATGTCCCACTGGTCGGGATTACGGTCTTCGGTCAGATTCGAGATGCCGCGGATTTCTAGCAGTGGGACATCGTGCTGCAGGCAGACATGGTTCACTGCCGCGCCTTCCATGCTTTCGCAGATGCCGCCGGTCCGGTCAGCGAGCTCGCGGCCGCGTTCGTCGGTTCCGGAACAGGTTGAGACGGTGACAAACGGGCCGGTTACCAGGTGTTTTCCCCGGGGGGAGATGAATGCCTTGAGCCGGGCCCGGGCCTCGGCCTGCAGGCCCTGGTGCAGCGGCAGGTGGTTATAGTAAGAGGCGTCGGCATTCGAGCAGAGGGGAAAACCGATTTTCTGCATATCGAGAAAACCGTCGGGCGTCCTGACGCCCTCATCACCATAAATTTCCTCTTCGGCGAGAGCGATATCGCCGATTTTCAGGCCCCGGTCCGGGTAGGCGCCACCGCAGCCAAACAGGATCACTGCTTTCGGGCGTCTTTTATCGAGCAAGGCTTCGGTTGCGAGGGCCCCGTTGACCTTGCCGATCCCGGTGTGCAGCAGGCTGACCAGTTGCCCATCGATCCGGCCTTTCAATAAATCGTACCGCCCGCATTTTGCCTCGGCGGTGCCGGTAAGGGCTTCGCGGACCAGTCCGGTCTCTATTTCGGTAGCAGCAATCAGTGCAATCATCAGTCTGTTCCCGGGAAACTTTAATCAGGCGTTTGGTTTGTACCAGCCGTGGCGGATCAGATCACGGCGCAGGTCGGCGCCCTGATTTTCGACAATGCCCTGGTACCAGAAAGGTGCTTTTTCCGTAGTTCCGCCATCGTGGTGGTTGTCGAGGCGCTGGCGACAATCGACCAGTATGCGCCGGAATTTGCTGTCCGGATCGGCGATGATTTCGCGGATCTTCTGGCCAAGTTCCGGTTCCGTTCCGGCAATAACATGGTCAATGATATCGCGCAGGTGCAGGCCGAGCCGGTAATCTTCAAGGTTGCCCTTGAAACCGTCTTCGCATTCTGCAACAAAATCATTCCAGTCGAGCAGGATCGAGCCGAAATCTTCGGCGGCGACTTCGGAAAAATCAGGGTTTGCAGCGAGGCAGTTTTCAATCATATCCTGCTCGCGCCGCGACAGAAAGAAGGAGAGCGTCTCTTCGACGGCGTACATCCCGAGTTTCTCGGAGAGGTCGTCGCAGAAGCGGACAAAATCGAGATCGGTGTCGCTCATCTTTGAAAATTGCTCGGGCAGACTGTTGTCTGGGTGGCAGAGCAGGGAAAGATGGTCGTGGCCGAGATCGGTATGGTAGAGCATCTCCTTACCGTATTCGATGCCATGCTGATGGAGTTGATCCATTGTGCGGATATGGTTGTCAGTGAAGCAGGAGAGAATCTTCTCTTCCGAATAAAATATTTCAGTACCGGAACGGTTATTGGCGAGGCCGAAGCCGACAAAACCGTCATGGATCAGGCGGGGCAGATACGGATCGATGATCGCAAAAAGCTCATCAACCGGCAGGTAGGGGGAGTAATAGACATCCGGCAATACCGGGCCACCCTTGGCGACCGGCTGCTCGGTCCGGTAGTATTCGAGGATCAGGAAGGCTTCGTCGATACTGTCGCCGCAAAACTCGCGGAACAGGGCCGGAATCCTGTCAGCCGAAGCGGCAATAGTGAAGCGATAGGAGTCGGTGGTGTTTTCGAGCAGCGAAAAGGTGTAGCCTTCACAGAGCTGCTTTTTATTTCGACGCAACTCGCTGTTCCAGAGTTTGATGCCGAGGGGTAATTCAAGGGTTTTTTTTCGCAAGTCTCTGTGAATCCTCTGAAGTCAAAAAAAATTGATTAATAAAACATTGTCAATATTGGCAAAAACGTAAATGATTTAGCACACAAAGTCAATAATTCCGACGGTATTTCAAGCGTTTAATTTTAATAAAGCTGTTTTACCATCAATAAAATTTAGTTGACAACCCAGTGGCTTTTCGCTATATCCTGCGGGGGTTAAACAGGAATAAAACCTTTTTCTATTTATACCGCTGAGTTTCAGCTCTGCTTATCTTATATAGAATCACGGCTTCAATAGCCAAAACCAATTGCTATCAAAGGGATGAAAGATGTCGAAAAAAACAGTTACACCCACATTGGAGAATCCGTTTGCTCCACCCGAAAAGGTTGAATTTACTATTCCGGGTGAAATCGCCGGTGTAACCGGTGGTTACGAGGAGGTCATGCAGGAAGGGTATGACCTGATCCAGCGTCCGATCAAGTCGGTACAGGTTGGCCAGATCGAGAAGCAGCATTTCAAGAAGCGGATGACCGTCTGGGAGCGGATCAAGGTTCTGACCCAGGCTGAGCCGAATATCCTGTTCCAGAACTGGGGCAAGAATCTTGACGGCGCTTCGCTGGTCACCGGCATTTTGAATATCAACGGTCGCGATGTCGCGCTCTACGGGCATGACTTCACCGTTCGCGCCGGTTCGATCGACGCCACCAACGGCAGCAAGCTGGCCAAGTTGTTTAACATGGCCGGAGAAAAAGGGCTTCCGGTCATCGGTATGAACGACTCTGCCGGTGCATTTGTCCCGGCCGGGGTCGGTGGCCTTGACGGTTACGCCGAGGCCTTCACCGCGTTGCGCAAGATCAGCGGCGTTGTTCCGTCGATCATGTGCATGTTCGGCTTCAACGCCGGCGGCGGCTCCTATCTGCCGCGCCAGGGAAGTTTCGTTATCCAGCCGAACGACACCTTCTTCGGCCTCACCGGTCCCGGTGTCGTCAAGTCGGTCCTCGGTGAAGACGTCACCCCGGAAGAGCTTGGAGGTCCGAAGGTCCATGGCAATTCCGGTGTCGCCGACGTCACCGTATCTGATGAAGTTGCCGCCCTGCGAACCGCGGTCCGTCTGCTCAGCTACATCCCCGACAACAACCACAGTCTGGCCCCCTTCCAGGAGACCAGTGATCCACTGGATCGCAAGACCTGGGAGATCAATACCCTGCTGAAAAAAGCGTTCAACTCGCCGACCGGATTCAACACCCCGTTCGACGTATCGATTATTATTCAGCAGGTCTGTGATTTCGGCGACTATTTTGAAGTCCAGCCGGAACGGGCCCGCGAGGTTGTCACCGCCTTCGGCCGCCTCGGCGGCAACGTCGTCGGTTTCGTCGCCAACAATTCGGCGGTTTCCTCCGGCCAGATCGACTGCGATTCGGCGCTCAAAATCGCCCGCTTCGTTCGCTTCTGCAACATCTACAATATCCCGCTGATCTTCATGGAAGATACCACCGGTTTCCTGCCGGGTCGCGAGCAGGAGAGCCGTGGCATCGTTCAGGCCGGCCGGTCGATGCTTGATTCGATCGTCGATGTCCGGACGCCGCGGATTCTGCTGATTCTGCGTAACGCCTACGGCGGCGCCTACGCCTCCTACAACAACTACCCGACCGGTGCCGATCTGGTTCTGGCTCTGCCGACTACCCGCCTGGCGGTTATGGGTCCGGCCGGCAAGGAGTTCGTCTACAAGAAGGAGCTGCGTGAACTGCGCGGCTCAATCAAGGCCAAGGTTCAGGCCGGTATCGACCAGCGGGTCAAGTCCGGCATGGATGCCGGAGCCGCCAAAAAAGATGCCGAGTCCGAAGCGGCCGAATGGCTGATGGGTGAAGAGGCGAAGCTCAACCTGCGCTATGAAAAGGAGCTGATGAACCCGAAAGAGGGCCTCGCCCTGGGGTCGATTTCCTCGATCGTCATGCCGACCGATCTGCGCAAGGTGCTTGGCGAAAACATGAACTTCCTGTTGCGCCATTACCAGCCCTCTGCCTGGCAGGGCGTGCAGCGTGAGTTCCATTAATCGTCGAGTGTAAATTTATGAAAGCGAATGAAGGTTTTGACTTGGAGATAGAACCGATGACCGAAAAAACAGATCTATATAATAACAATCCACTGATCCACGGCGATCGTCGCCTCGGCAATTCTGACTCGGAATGGGTCAGGTCGTTTGCCTGCGAAGATCTCTGCCCGCTGATCGTCTGCCGTGGCCCGATCCGCAAAGAGGCGATGGATGTTTATGAAGAGATGGGGATCAGCCACTACGGCATCCTCCTTTCGGAAAAGGATTCAATCGTCTACCCGAATGCCCTGGCCCCGGAACTGCGTCAGCTCAAGGATTCAACCCGGGTACACCGGGTTCCGGACTATTCCGGTGCAAGTAAAGAGGAGCGCGTCGAGCGGATCAACCAGATTATCGAGATTGCCAAGGATAACGGTTACGATTCGATTTTTGCCGGTTACGGCTTCATGGCCGAGGACGAGGAGTTCGTCGGCGCGATTGAGAATGCCGGGCTCAAATTTATCGGCCCCTGCGCCCATACCCAGTCGAGCGCCGGCAAGAAAGATGAAGCGAAGCGGACCGCCCTGCGGGTCGACGTCAGCGTCACCCCGGGTATCGATAATGTCACCGCCCGCACCCTGGTCAAGAAGCATCCGAGCCGTGATGCCCTGCTTGCCCTGGTCAAGGCCGAAGGCCTCGATTGTGACGATAAGGTTCTGAACGATGACAAGCTGTCGCTCGAGGAGCTGGCCGATCATATTCTCTTCGCATCCTATGCCAAGGGCATCGACCTTTACAGTATTGATGAGATGGGTGCGCAGGTTGAAGCCGAGTGCATCGAGATGTTCAAGAAAAACCCGCAAAGCCGGGTTCGTCTCAAGGCGATCGGCGGCGGTGGCGGCAAGGGTCAACGGATCCTCGGCGCCTCCCTGCTCGGCAAGAAGAACGCTTCCGATGCCGATATTAAGAAAGAGGCAGCTAACGCACCCGGACTGGTTCTCGAGATCCTCAATGAAGTTAAGGCCAACGGCGTTGGCGACAACAAGAACGTGCTGGTCGAGCTCAATATCGAGCAGACCCG
>PKUH01000067.1 GCA_002869615.1 Desulfuromonas sp.
AAGTACCTTGGTGATTGCTGCCGTCAATGTCGTCTTGCCGTGGTCAACATGACCAATCGTGCCTATGTTGACATGCGGCTTTGTTCTCTCAAATTTCTCTTTAGCCATTGTAAATGCTCCTTATCCTTTATTAACCTTTATGTTTCTCAATAATTTCTTCAGCAATCTGTGCCGGAACCTGCGCATAGTGATCGAACACAATGGTGTAGGTGGCCCGTCACTGCGTCGAACTCCGCAGATCGGTTGCATAACCGAACATGTTGGCAAGTGGAACGTGAGCGTTAACAACCTGGGCCCCACCGCGCATATCCATTCCCATAACTTTGCCACGACTGCTTGAAAGATCGCCCATGACATCGCCCATGTATTCTTCCGGTACAACAACCTCTACCGCCATTGTCGGCTCAAGGATAACCGGCTTGGCTTTTGCCGCACCTTCCTTGAAACCCATTGACCCGGCGATCTTGAATGCCATCTCGGAGGAATCGACTTCATGGTAGGAACCGTCAAAACAGGTGACCTTGACATCAACCAGGGGGTAGCCGGCGAGGACGCCATTTTCAGCTGCCTCCTCAGCACCTTTACCGACCGCCGGGATATATTCTTTCGGAATAACGCCGCCCTTGATCTGGTCGACAAACTCAAAACCGCCGCCGGCTTCGAGGGGTTCAATACGCAGATGACAATCGCCGTACTGACCACGACCACCCGACTGGCGAGCGAACTTACCCTGTACCTCAACCGACTGGGTAATCGTTTCACGGTAGGCAACCTGTGGCGCGCCGACATTTGCCTCAACCTTGTACTCGCGCTTGAGCCGGTCGATAATAACTTCAAGATGAAGTTCGCCCATGCCGGAGAGAATCGTCTGACCGGTATCTTCATCAGTATGAACCCGCAACGACGGGTCTTCCTTAAGTAACTTGCCGAGAGCCGTGCCAAGTTTCTCCTGGTCGCTCTTGGTTTTCGGTTCAATGGCAATATGAATAACCGGCTCGGGGAAGTCCATCGCTTCGAGCAGACTCTGCTCTTTCACGTCGCAGAGAGTATCACCGGTGGTGGTGCTCTTCAAACCAACGGCGGCGACGATATCACCGGCATAAACCTGGGTGACTTCTTCACGCTTATTGGCATGCATTTTCAGCAGGCGGCCAAAACGCTCTTTTTTGCCTTTGGTCGAATTGATAATGGTCGCACCAGACTCGGCGATACCGGAATAAATACGGATAAATGTCAGCTGACCAACAAAAGGGTCAGTCATAACCTTGAATGCGAGCGCCGCGAACGGACCACCATCATCAGCCGGACGGGTCAGCTCTTCCTTGGTATCGGGGTCGATACCGGTGATCGGCTTGACGTCAACAGGCGACGGCATATAGGCAACAACGGCATCAAGCAGGGTCTGGACGCCTTTATTCTTGAAAGCTGAGCCGCAGAGGACCGGGTTGATATCGAGGCGCAGAGTTGCACTCCGGATACCTTCCTTGACTTCCTCGATGGTCAATTCCTCGCCACCGAGGTATTTCTCCATCAACTCTTCGTCATTCGAGCTGATCTCTTCGAGCATCACCTCGCGGGCAGCCTCGGCGTCAGCAAGCAGATCTTCCGGAATATCAGAAACTTCATACTTGGCGCCAAGAGCCTCGTCATTCCAGATGATTGCTTTCATCTCGACCAGGTCGATAACGCCGCGAAAACCCTCTTCTTTACCGATAGGGAGCTGGATTGGAACCGGGTTGGCACCAAGACGATCCTTGATCATTTCGACGCCACGATTGAAGTCGGCTCCGATTCGGTCCATCTTGTTTATGAATGCGATTCGCGGGACCCCGTACTTGTCAGCCTGGCGCCATACGGTCTCCGACTGCGGCTCAACGCCGCCAACCGAACAAAAGACAGCGACCGAACCGTCAAGAACCTTGAGTGAACGCTCAACCTCGATAGTGAAGTCAACATGACCGGGGGTATCAATAATATTGATGCGGTGATCTTTCCAGGTACAGGTGGTTGCAGCCGAGGTAATGGTAATACCTCTCTCCTGCTCCTGCTCCATCCAGTCCATGGTGGCAGCGCCGTCATGAACTTCACCGATCTTGTGGGAGACACCGGTATAGTAGAGAATACGCTCCGTCGTCGTCGTTTTACCGGCGTCGATATGAGCCATAATACCGATGTTACGATTTTTTTCGAGTGCTACTTTACGTGCCACTGTTCGAGACCTTCCAGATTCCGTTAAACGTTGTTACCAGCGGTAGTGAGCGAAGGCCTTGTTGGCTTCGGCCATACGGTGGGTGTCCTCTTTTTTCTTGACCGAAGATCCGCGACTATTGGCAGCATCAAGCAACTCACCTGCCAGTCTTTCCTGCATCGTCTTCTCGGCCCTGGATCGGGAATAAGTGATGATCCAGCGCATGGCGAGGGCGTTGCGGCGATCCAGACGGACCTCTACCGGAACCTGGTAAGTCGAGCCGCCGACACGTCGGGACTTGACTTCTACGACAGGGCGAACGTTTTCGAGAGCTTTCCTGAAGAGTTCGATGGAACCTTCATCACCACGCTCTTCAAGCAGATCAAATGCGCCATAAACAATCTTCTCAGCCGTGCTCCGCTTGCCGTCGAGCATCAGGTTGTTGATAAACTTGGCAACCTGACGATCACTAAACTTCGGATCCGGCAGGATTTCGCGCTTTGGAACTTCTCTTCTTCTAGGCATAACGTCCTCTCAGACTCTCAATTTCTTTACTTGGGGCGTTTCGCGCCATACTTGGAGCGACCCTGACGACGATCCTGAACACCGGCGAGGTCAAGGGAACCACGGACAATGTGATAACGAACACCCGGCAAATCCTTGACACGGCCTCCGCGAATCAGAACAACGGAGTGTTCCTGGAGGTTATGACCGACACCCGGGATGTACGACGTAACAACAATCCCATTGGTCAGACGGACACGAGCAACCTTGCGCAAAGCCGAGTTCGGCTTCTTCGGGGTTGTCGTATATACACGGGTACACACACCACGCTTCTGAGGATTACTCTGAAGCGCCGGCGCCGTCGACTTTTTAACTTTGCTTTTGCGTCCCTTGCGGATCAACTGATTGATAGTCGGCATCTAATTCTTCTCCCGAAAATCGCTATTCATAAAGTAAAAGAACAAAAGTTTTCCTACGAGTCTTTCCTCGCGGAAAACTCGCCGAATTTAGCAACCCGCCACGCCCTTGTCAAGGACTTTTTTCAGGCGGGAGATTATTTATGCATTGACCGCTTTCAGTCCTGGCTGACAGCCTCTTCATCGCTTGCCGAATCCTCGACAACAGCTGCCACCTCACCGAGTTCTTCGGCGACCTCGGCATCGACCCCTTCACCGACAATTTCCGGCATCTCCTCCGGATCTTCAATCAGCAACTGGGCGCCACGATACTTCATCACACCGGTGCCGGCCGGGATCAGGCGACCCATGATAACGTTCTCCTTGAGGCCGCGCAGGGAATCGGTCTTCCCTTCGATTGCTGCCTGGGTCAGAACCTTGGTCGTCTCCTGGAATGAAGCCGCCGAGATAAAGGAATCGGTCGACAGTGAGGCCTTGGTGATGCCGAGCATCAATGGCTCGCCGACCGCCGGGGTTCCACCATCGGCCAGAACCCGCTGGTTCTCTTCTTCGAAGACAACCCGTTCAACCTGATCATCAAGCAGGAACCTGGTGTCACCGACATCCTTGACCCTGATACGACGAAGCATCTGACGAACGATCGTCTCGATGTGCTTGTCGTTAATCTTGACCCCCTGCAATCGGTAGACTTCCTGAACCTCGTCAACCAGATATTTCGAGAGTTCTTTCTCGCCAAGAACACGGAGAATGTCATGCGGATTGCTCGAACCATCCATCAACGGCTCACCGGCGCGGATAACGTCCCCTTCGTGGACGCTGATATGCTTACCCTTCGGAATCAGGTATTCTTTCGATTCGCCAACGTCCGGAGTCACAACCACCTTGCGCTTGCCTTTGGTGTCCTTACCAAACGTAACGGTTCCGTCGATCTCCGAAATAACGGCGAACTCTTTCGGCTTACGTGCTTCAAAGAGCTCGGCAACACGAGGCAGACCACCGGTAATATCCTTGGTCTTGGTCGTCTCACGCGGGATCTTGGCAATAATCTCACCGGCACTGAGCTCGCTATCCTCGGTAATGACAATATTGGCACCAACCGGCATCATATAACGGGCCGGACCACCGTTTGGCAGCTTGGCAGTCTTGCCGTCCTTGTCCTTAAGCGAAATCCGCGGCCGCTTGTCAGCAGCCTTGGTTTCGATAATAACCTTACGGGAAAGGCCGGTGACATCGTCAACCTGCTCTTCCATGGTAATGCCTTCGATCAGGTCACCAAACTTGACTTTACCGGAAACCTCGGTCAGGATCGGCATGGTGAACGGATCCCATTCAGCGAGCAGAGCTCCCTGTTTGACCTTGCCGCCATCAGCAATCGGCAGCATCGCTCCGTAAACAACACCATAACGTTCACGTTCGCGCCCTGTTTCATCAACAACTGCAATTTCGGCGTTACGGTTCATAACAATGTACTGGCCTTTACTGTTCTGAACCGTCTTGATATCGATATACTTCAGAGTTCCTTCGAAGCGCGACTCAAGCGATGTCTGCTCAGCTTTTCGCGATGCCGTACCGCCGATATGGAAAGTCCGCATGGTCAGCTGGGTCCCCGGCTCACCAATTGACTGGGCAGCAATAACGCCAACTGCCTCCCCGAGATTAACCATGTGCCCCCGGGCCAGATCACGCCCGTAGCAGGTCGTACAGATACCGTGCTTGCTCTGGCAGGTCAGGACCGAACGGATCTTCAGCCTTTCGATACCGGCATCCTCGATCCGCTTGACCAGAGCTTCATCAATCTCATGATTCATTTCAACAAGGATTTCATCGGTAACCGGATCGAGCACATCATCAAGAGCGGTCCGGCCTAGAATGCGGTCGCCCAATGGTTCAATAACTTCACCACCTTCGGTCAGTGACGAAACCTCGATACCATCGAGAGTGCCGCAGTCAAACTCGGTAATAATTGCGTCCTGGGCAACATCGACCAGACGCCGGGTCAGATAACCTGAGTTTGCTGTTTTCAGCGCCGTATCGGCCAAACCCTTACGGGCACCGTGAGTCGAGATGAAGTACTGAAGAACGGTCAGACCTTCACGAAAGTTTGCCGTAATCGGCGTTTCGATAATTTCGCCAGACGGTTTCGCCATCAGACCACGCATGCCGGCCAGCTGGCGAATCTGCTGGGCACTACCACGGGCTCCGGAATCGGCCATCATGTGAATAGCGTTGAACGACGGAACCTTGACCTTCTTCTTCGAATCAGGATCCTTCAGCTCATCTACCGACAGGTTTTCGAGCAGAATCTGGGCAATATCCTCGGTACACTTGGCCCAGATATCGATAACCTTGTTGTAGCGCTCGCCGTCAGTGATCAGACCTTCGGTATACTGCTGCTGGATTTCAGTCACCTCGGCAACCGCTTCATCAATATATTCCTGTTTCGTTTCCGGAATCTGCATATCGTCGAGGCAGATTGAAATGCCGGCTTCGGTCGAATATTTATAGCCGAACGTCTTCAGCTTGTCGGCCAGGATAACCGTCTCCTTGTTGCCGGCAAGACGGAAGGCAATATCGATCAGCTCGGCAACATTCTTCTTGCCCATAACCTTGTTGATACATTCGAACGGAATCGCTTCCGGTACGATTTCATTGAGCAGAACCCGGCCAACCGTGCTTTCGATGATTTCAGGATCACGTCCGGCCCCGGTCACCATGCGAACCTTGATTTTGGCCTGCAAGTCGGCTTCGCCGGCATCGAAGGCCATCCGGACCTCATCTTCGCTGGCAAATACCTTGCCGGAGCCCGGGACGAATGCCCGTTCACGGGTCATGTAGTAGATACCGAGAACCATATCCTGCGACGGCACGATAATCGGCTTGCCGTTGGCCGGCGAAAGGATATTGTTGGTCGACATCATCAGTACGCGGGCTTCGATCTGGCTCTCGATCGAAAGCGGCAGATGAACCGCCATCTGGTCGCCGTCGAAGTCGGCGTTGAAGGCGGTACAAACCAGCGGGTGCAGCTGGATCGCCTTGCCCTCGATCAGCACCGGCTCAAACGCCTGAATACCAAGACGGTGCAGGGTCGGAGCGCGGTTCAGCATGACCGGGTGTTCCTTGATGACCTCTTCGAGAACGTCCCAGACCTCCGACTTCTCTTTTTCTACCATCTTCTTGGCGCTCTTGATGGTCGTACAGAAGCCCTTCTCTTCAAGCTTGTTATAGATAAACGGCTTGAACAGCTCAAGCGCCATTTTCTTGGGCAAACCACACTGATGCAGTTTCAGTTCCGGTCCGACAACGATAACCGAGCGGCCGGAGTAGTCGACACGCTTGCCGAGCAGGTTCTGGCGGAATCGACCGCCCTTGCCCTTGAGCATATCGGAGAGCGACTTGAGCGGACGCTTGTTCGGACCGGTGATGGCCCGACCGCGACGGCCGTTATCAAACAGGGCATCGACCGACTCCTGGAGCATCCGCTTCTCGTTGCGGATGATCACTTCCGGCGCACGCAGTTCCATCAGCCGCTTGAGACGGTTATTCCGGTTGATGACACGGCGATAGAGATCGTTCAGATCAGATGTTGCAAAACGGCCACCATCAAGCGGAACCAACGGGCGCAGTTCGGGCGGCAGAACCGGAATGACTTCGAGAATCATCCATTCGGAACGATTACCGCTCGAAAGGAAGGCCTCGGCGACCTTAAGCCGTTTGGCCATCTTTTTTCGTTTCGCTTCACTGGCCGCTTCGCGCATCTCAACCCGCAGCTCGCCTGCCAGCTCCTCGAGATCAATGTCGAGAAGAAGCTCACGAACCGCTTCGGCGCCCATGCCGGCGCTGAACTGCCCCGGGAATTCTTCCATCGCTTCGCGATACTGCTCGTCGCTCAGAATCTGGCCCCGTTCGAGGCTTGTTTCACCTTCATCGAGAACGACATACGACTCGAAGTAGAGGACCCGCTCGACCTCTTTGAGGGTCAGATCAAGCAGGGTTGCAATACGGCTCGGCAATGATTTAAGAAACCAGATGTGGGCCACCGGGCAGGCCAGGTCGATATGACCGAGACGCTCCCGCCGCACCTTGCTCGGGATAACTTCAACACCGCATTTTTCACAGACGATGCCCCGGTGCTTCATGCGCTTGTACTTGCCGCAGTTACACTCGTAATCCTTGGTCGGACCAAAGATCTTGGCGCAAAAAAGTCCGTCACGCTCCGGCTTGAAGGTCCGGTAGTTAATCGTTTCCGGCTTTTTAACCTCGCCGAAAGAACGCTCACGCACCTTATCGGGAGAGGTAATGGAAAGCCGGATGGCGTTGAAATTCAGTGGATCCTTTGGCCGTTCAAACAAGCTGTGTATATCTTCCAAGGTTCATCCTCCTTGTCGGATGAAAGGTTGGTATCGCATAAATCCTTAAATGATTTACTCTTCGTCTTCTTCCAGCAGTTCAACATCAAGACAGAGCGACTGCAGCTCCTTGATCAGAACATTGAAAGATTCGGGCAGACCAGCTTCAAGCATGTGCTTGCCCTTGACAATCGATTCGTAAATACGGGTCCGGCCGGCAACATCATCCGACTTGACGGTCAGAAATTCCTGCAGGGCATGGGCCGCACCATAAGCTTCGAGTGCCCAGACCTCCATCTCGCCGAGGCGCTGACCACCGAACTGGGCCTTGCCGCCAAGCGGTTGCTGAGTAACAAGACTGTAGGGCCCGATACTCCGGGCGTGAATCTTGTCGTCAACCAGGTGGTGCAGTTTCAGCATATACATGACCCCGACGGTGACTTTTTCCTTGAAGGCTTCGCCGGTCTTGCCGTTGTGGAGAACCATCTGACCGGTTGCGGGCACATTGGCCTGCTTCATCGAGTCCATGAGCTGCGCTTCGGTCACCCCCTCAAAAACAGGGGTCGCCATCGGCACACCATTGCTGAGCCGATTGACCAGAGCCTTGAGCTCATCTTCATCAAGCTTTTCGATAAAGGAGTTGAGCTCCTTGTTGTTACCGTAAATATCCTTAACCTGTTTCTTCAACTTGGTCGAGCTGTAGTTCTGGTCGATGTACCCCTGAATCTGCTCGCCGAGACCACGGGCCGCAAGCCCGAGATGGGTCTCGAGGATCTGACCGACATTCATTCGCGACGGAACACCGAGCGGGTTAAGTACGATCTCGACCGGGGTGCCATCAGCCATGTAGGGCATATCTTCTTCCGGCAGAATACGGGAGAGGACACCTTTGTTGCCGTGGCGACCGGCCATCTTGTCACCGACCTGGAGCTTGCGCTTGATGGCAACATAAACCTTGACCATCTTGATGACGCCAGGCGGCAGGTCATCACCACGTTTGAGCTTTTCGATCTTGTCGGAAAAAACACCCTTGATCAGCTCTTCGCGTTCAGCCAGGCGGGCCAGCACTTCGGTCGCCTTGCTTTCGATTTCACCCGCTTTACTCAGGGAGATATCCTTGAGATAGGAGAACGGAACGCTGTCGAAGGCCTCTGCGGTTATATCCTTGCCCTTGCCGAGCAGGGTTTCGCCGGTTTCACTCTTGAGAATGGCCGAGGTCTTCTGCCCAACCAGCAATGACTTGAGTTTGCCCCGGGCCGATTGACGGATAATCCGGATCTCGTCATCCTGGTCCTTGAGCAGTTTCTGGATCTCGGTTTCTTCAATGTACTCGGTCCGGGAATCTTTTTCCGAGCCTTTGCGTGAAAAAACGCGAGCTCCGATAACAACCCCCTCAACCCCGGGCGGAACCCGCAGCGAGGTATCACGCACGTCACCGGCTTTTTCGCCGAAAATGGCGCGCAGAAGCTTTTCTTCGGGAGAGAGCTGGGTTTCCCCTTTCGGGGTAATCTTGCCGACCAGGATATCGCCCGGATTGACTTCGGCGCCGATCCGGATAATCCCCGATTCGTCAAGATCCTTGAGGGCATCCTCACCGAGATTCGGGATATCGTCGGTAATCTCCTCCTTGCCGAGCTTGGTATCCCGGGAGACACATTCAAACTCCTCGACATGAACCGAGGTGTAACGGTCCTCCTTGACCAGCTTTTCGGATATAAGGATCGAATCCTCGAAGTTGTAGCCTTCCCACGGCATGAACGCGACCAGAACATTCTGCCCGAGAGCCAGTTCACCCCAGTGCGTCGACGGCCCGTCAGCGATGATTTCACCCCGCTTGACAGCGTCACCGACCTGGACGATCGGCTTCTGGTTGAGACAGGTGTTCTGATTGGACCGGATAAACTTGATCAGGTTGTAGATATCAACCCCGGTTCCGGTTTCATCGACCTCGCCCTCGTCAATCTTGACAACGATGCGGCCGGCATCAACCGATTAGACGACACCATTATGGCGGGCAACGACGGCGGAACCGGAGTCATGAGCGACGATCCGCTCCATGCCGGTACCAACCAGTGGTGCATCGGCACGCAGTAGCGGAACCGCCTGACGCTGCATGTTCGAACCCATCAGGGCACGGTTGGCGTCATCGTTTTCGAGGAACGGGATCAGCGATGCGGCGACCGAAACCAGCTGTTTCGGGGAAACATCCATCAGTTCAATATCGTCCTTGTTCATCAGCATGAACTCGCCGCTCTTGCGGGCATTAACCAGTTCGTTTACAAAACGGCCCTGCTTGTCGAGAGGCGCATTGGCCTGCGCAATGGCATGGCCTTCCTCCTCGAGCGCCGAGAAGTACTTGATTTCGGTGGTCACCTTGCCGTTATTAACAATCCGGTATGGGGTTTCGACAAAACCGTGCTCGTTGATCCGGGCATAGGTCGACAGAGATGCAATCAGACCGATGTTCGGACCTTCCGGAGTCTCGATCGGGCAAACCCGGCCATAATGGGTCGGATGCACGTCGCGAACCTCGAAGCCGGCCCGCTCACGGGTCAAGCCGCCGGGTCCGAGCGCCGAAAGTCGACGTTTGTGCGTAATCTCGGAAAGCGGATTGGTCTGGTCCATGAACTGCGACAGCTGTGACGATCCGAAGAACTCCTTGACCACCGCCGAGACCGGCTTGGAATTGATCAGGTCATGCGGCATCAGACTGTCGACTTCCTGCAGGCTCATCCGTTCCTTGATCGCTCGCTCCATCCGGACCAGACCGACGCGGTACTGATTCTCGAGGAGCTCGCCGACCGCCCGTACCCGACGATTGCCGAGATGGTCGATATCGTCAATTTGTCCCTTACCGTCGCGCAGTTCAATCAGATAGCGGACAACTTCAAGGATATCCTCCTTGGTCAGAGTTGTATGATCAAGCGGCGAATCGAGTCCAAGTTTATAGTTGAGCTTGAGGCGACCGACCGCTGAAAGATCATAACGCTCGGCATTAAAGAAAAGTGACTCAAACAGCGCCTTGGCACTGCGCAAAGTTGGCGGATCTCCGGGGCGCAAGCGGCGATAAATTTCTATCATCGCATCTTCGTCGTTGCTGACCTTGTCAACCAGAAGAGTTTCACGCAGGTACGGACCGACATAGAGGTTGTCGATAAACAGAACATTGACCTCGGTGATGCCCCGGCTTTTGATCTCCTCAAGTTTGGCGGCAGTGATCTCTTCGTTGCATTCGACCAGAACTTCACCGGTCGCCTGATCAACAAGATCGGTTGAAGATATTTTGCCGACCACTTCTTCTTCAGTGATCGGGATATATTCAACCTTTTTCTCTTCGATCTTGCGCAGGGCGGCCTTGGTAAATTTCCGGTTGGCCTTGACAATGACCTCGGCCTTCTTGCCTTTGCCGGCAACGACATCGAGGCTGGCCCGCTGGCCCTGCAGCAGTTCGATGTCTGCTTTTTTCTTGTAGCCGTCGCCGTCGAAAACGATCAGGTCGTTTTTATAATAATAGTTCAGCAGTTCCTCGGTGCTGTAACCGAGGGCCTTGAGCAGCACGGTCGCCGGCAGCTTGCGCCGCCGATCGATTCTGACGTAAAGAAGATCCTTGTGGTCGAAATCGAAATCGAGCCAGGAACCGCGATATGGAATCACCCGGGCAGAATAAAGGATCTTGCCGCTCGAGTGGGTTTTGCCTTTGTCGTGGTCAAAAAAGACACCCGGAGAACGGTGCAGCTGACTGACGATAACCCGTTCGGTGCCATTAATGATGAATGTCCCGTTTTCGGTCATCAGCGGGATCTCGCCAAAATAGACCTCCTGCTCCTTGATGTCCCGAATAGACTGAACGCCGGAGTCCTTATCGGAATCCCAGGTGACCAGGCGAACCCGGACCTTGACCGGCGAAGCGAAGGTCATGCCACGCTGGTGACACTCCTCAACATCATATTTCGGTACACCGAGAGAATAGGAAACGTACTCGAGCGAACAGGTTTCGCTGAAATCGCGAATCGGGAAAACGGAGCGGAAGACGGCTTCCAGTCCACTGTTCTGACGAGCCGAGGGTGGAAGATCTGCCTGCAGGAAACGCTGATACGATACCTTCTGGATATCGATCAGGTTCGGAATATCAATGATTTTTTTGATTTCAGCGAAATGCTTCCGTAACAGTTGGTTATTCGCAACCGAATAAGCCATGGTCTCTCCTTTAACTGGTCACTGCCTCTGCAGCAGTATGTAACGGGCAAGTATTGCCCGGCTGACTGTACTCATCATCATTAAACAGTTAAAACGACTCATGTTTTACGATGGTATGTACAGCCCCCCACAAGGATGCTTATTGATGAATTCCCGGCATCAGATTTGTCGGGAAAAGAAAAGCAGACTAGCCAAGGCCGCTTTTGCGACCTTGGCTAGCACCTGTTTATCCGTTCAACAAGCTACTTGAGTTCAACCGATGCGCCGGCCTCTTCAAGCTGCTTCTTGAGATCTTCGGCCTCATCCTTGGATGCGGCTTCCTTGATGGTGTTCGGGGCACCGTCAACCATCTCCTTGGCTTCCTTGAGGCCAAGACCGGTGACGGCACGAACAACCTTGATAACGTTGATCTTCTTGTCGCCGGCTGCAGTCAGGACAACATCAAACTCATCCTTCTCTTCTTCAGCAGCAGCTTCACCGCCGCCAGCAGCAGGACCGGCAGCAACAGCAACCGGAGCGGCAGCCGATACGCCAAACTTGTCTTCCAGTTCCTTGACCAGTTCAGCCAGCTCGAGAACCGACATGTTCTCAATAAATTCAACAACCTGTTCTTTGGTAACTTTAGCCATTTGTAAATCTCCTCTGAATCTTTATAGATAAGATAAGTTTTAAAATTCGTTCTTCGGGGCCACAGCGGCACCAGTTCAGGCTGCCTCTTTCTGATCCCTGACGGCAGCCAGCACCTGGACCAGTGAACGGTTGACCGCAGCCAGTACACCGACAAAGTTCGAAACCGGAGCGTTGATCGATCCGAGCATCTTGGCCAGCAGGACCTCGCGACTCGGCAGATCGGCCAGTGCCATGACATCATCGACCGACAGGAATGTGCCGTCGAGGACTCCGCCCTTCAGCTCAAACGCATTCACCTTCTTGGCGAAATCGCTGAGGACTTTGGCCGATGCAACGGGGTCATCATTGACGATCGTCAGTGAAGTCGGTCCGCTGAGATGCTCGCCGAGGCACTCATTGTCGGTCCCCTTGATCGCCAGCTTGAGCAGCGTATTCTTGACAACACGATACTCGACACCGGTCTTGAGAAGTTCACCTCGAAGGGTATTCGCTTCTTCGACATTGATGCCGCGATAATCAGTCAGGTAGGCCGCTTTGGCGGCAGCCATCTTCTCAGTGAGTTCGGCTACCAATTGCTGTTTGTTGTTTTTGTCCAACGTCTCTCCTCCTTTCATTGATTTGCCGAATCGCAAGCGATTCGGTGCCCCAGTCTGAGGGCATGGAGAGAGACGGAAAATCCGTCAGACCATGTCCAGCCTCGACAGGCGATAATCATTAAACACCTTTCGGCGTACCTGTTTTCTTTGACCGGGAGCAGAACCTGCCGACCGGGTCGGCAGTCTGTTTCCTTTACTTACTTGACCAGTGCCTGGACCGTCGAGACATCGAGGTTCATCCCCGGGCCCATGGTGCTGGAAATACTGATCTTCTTCAGGTATGTACCCTTGGCCGAAGACGGCTTCGCCTTGACCAGTGCATCCATCAGGGCAAGAACATTGCCGCGCAACTTTTCGACATCGAAGGAGACCTTGCCGACCGGTGCGTGAACGATACCGGCCTTTTCAACCCGATATTCGACCTTACCCGATTTGGCTTCTTCAACCGCCTTACCAACCTCGAAGGTAACAGTGCCAACCTTCGGGTTCGGCATCAGGCCACGCGGACCGAGCAGCTTACCGATCTTGCCGACAGTCCCCATCATGTCGGGAGTCGCAATCGCAGTATCGAACTCGAACCAGCCACCCTGAATTTTTTCGACCAGGTCGTCGCCACCAACGAAATCGGCACCGGCTGCTTCAGCCTCCTGGGCCTTCTCGCCCTTGGCAAAAACCAGAACACGGATATCCTTGCCGAGACCATTCGGGAGGACAACGGCACCTCGAACCATCTGGTCCGCCTTGCGGGGGTCAACCCCGAGGCGTACCGAAAGATCGACCGTTTCATCAAACTTGGCAAAAGACATATCCTTGATCATGGTGAGAGCTTGATCAAGCTCATAAACCTGATTGCGGTCAATCTTGGCTCTAGCTTCTGTGTAATTCTTTCCAGGCATTTTTTAACTCCAATGCGCCTAAAGTATTATTCGACTTCAAGGCCCATACTACGGGCAGTACCTTCGATAATCCGCATAGCGGCATCGACATCGAAAGCATTGAGGTCGGGCATTTTCAATTCAGCGATTTCCTTGACCTGTGCCTTGGTGACTTTGCCGACCTTGTTCTTGTTCGGCTCACCCGATCCCTTCGGAATCTTGGCTGCTTTCTTCAGAAGAATTGCAGCAGGCGGGGTCTTGGTAATGAAAGAAAATGAGCGATCGGCGTAAACAGTGATAATGACCGGAATGATCATATCGCCTTCGCTCTGCGTTTTGGCATTAAAAGCCTTGCAGAAATCCATAATATTGACACCTTGCTGACCGAGTGCCGGACCAACCGGAGGTGACGGATTCGCCTTGCCGGCGGGAATCTGCAACTTTATCTGCCCTATTACCTTCTTGGCCATCTCAAACTCCTTGACTTACTCTATTTCGGAAAATGGTCACCGGACGATTCCGGGTCCATTCATCTGCTAACTCGCCTTTTCAACCTGGATAAATTCAAGCTCAACCGGGGTGACCCGACCGAAGATCGAGACCATAACCTTGAGCTTTCCTTTATCGGGGTTCACGTCTTCAACGATTCCGGTAAAGTTGTGGAACGGTCCATCAATAACCCGGACAGATTCACCGACTTCAAACTCGACTTTCGGCTTCGGCCGGTCCTCACCTTCCGCCATCCGGTCGGTGATCAGGGCCACTTCTTCATCCGGGATCGGTGGCGGACTCTGCCCACCCCCGACAAAACCGGTCACCTTTGGCGTATCCTTGACGATATGCCAGGTCTCGTTGCTCAGCTCCATCTCGACCAGGATATAACCCGGGAAGAATTTACGGGTTGACGTTTTGCGTTCACCCTTCTTCAGCTCAACAACCGTCTCGGCCGGAATCAGGATTTCGCCGAACATATCCTCGGCGTCGAGGGCACGTATACGTTCTTCAAGATTCAGCTTGACCTTGTTCTCGTAACCGGAATAGGTATGTACGCCATACCACAGTTTAGCCATGCCTGATACTCCCCGTTTCCTCAGCTCAAAAGATACTTGACCAGGCCCGAAAGCGCTGTATCAACCAGCCAGAGAAATACAGCGACCGCAATCACCAGCGCAATGACGACTACGGTTGAACCGTACGTGTCCTTTTTGGTCGGCCATGTTGTTTTCTTCAGTTCACTCTTAACGTTCGAGAGAAACTCACTTACTTTGCCAATCACTATACAAACCCCTTCAGAGGAGAACAGTCCGCATGAAAATTAAGTGGCAGGCCAGGAGGGATTCGAACCCCCAACACCCGGTTTTGGAGACCGGTGCTCTAGCCATTAGAGCTACTGGCCTGCAGCAAAACTCAATTCAACCGTGCTACTTGGTTTCCTTGTGCACGGTGTGTGTCCGGCAGAAGCGGCAATACTTCATGAATTCCAGCTTGTCCGGAGTGTTCTTCTTGTTCTTCGTCGTTGTATAATTGCGCTGCTTGCACTCGCTGCAAGCGAGAGTCACAATGTCCCGCATGATGTGTAATCCCCATCCCCCTCCCGGTCAGACCGGTCAGGGGATATTTCAGTTAACTGGTTACAATTACTCGATAATTTTGGAGACAACACCGGCACCGACGGTCCGGCCACCTTCGCGGATTGCGAAACGCAGGCCTTCGTCCATGGCGATCGGTGTGATCAG
>PKUH01000068.1 GCA_002869615.1 Desulfuromonas sp.
GTTGAACAGAAATAATTCAGACGGAACAAAAAGCCCCCGGCCAGGGAGCCGTTTTCTGCATACTCTTTTATGGCCTAATAAAAGAGTATGGCGGAGTGCGCGGCCGCGACCGCGCGGTTTTATTATCTTCAGTCTTCAGGTCAGGGACACTTCCCTGAAAGTCGGATCGTGTCCTCCCTACCTGACTCTTTTTGCCTGTCCTCTGTATTCACTCTCATCTGCGAAGAACCTTTTATTTCCCGGAAAGCTTGCCTGGCGCAGCGGCTGCGGTAAACTTGCCTGTAAAGAGCCAAGACAGGTAAGCGAATGCCAGTACATGCCCTCAAACATTTTTGCGTGGTTATTCTCATCGCCATTTTGGCGGCCGGCTGGCCGGTTTCGGAAGCCGCCGCCAAAGACTTCTCCACCGCCGATTTTGCACTTCCATCCGGCTTCACCATTGAGCTTTTCGCCGATAATATTTCCGGGGCCCGCTCCCTGGCACGTGGCGATCAGGGGACAATCTTTGTCGGCACCCGTAAACGTGATCGCGTTTATGCTCTGGTTGATGAGGACCAGGACTTCAAGGTTGATCGCACTTATATCATCGCCCGGAATCTGGTTATGCCAAACGGTGTCGCCTTCCACGACGGCTCACTCTACGTCGCCGAGTTTAATCGGATTATAAGATTCGACGATATCGAGAAAAAACTTGGCAATCCGCCGCTGCCGGTGATCATCAACGATACGTTCCCGACGGAAAAACATCACGGCTGGAAATTCATCGCCTTCGGACCTGACGGAAAGCTGTACGTTCCGATCGGGGCGCCGTGCAACGTCTGCCTTGAGGATGATGATCGCTTTGCGACGATCACCCGCATGCACCCTGACGGTAATCAATTCGAAATTTTTGCGCATGGCGTCAGGAATTCAGTCGGTTTTGACTGGCACCCGGTCACCGGCGAGCTCTGGTTCACCGATAATGGTCGCGACTGGCTCGGTGACGACCTTCCCCCCGATGAGCTGAACCGGGCACCGGAAAAAGGTCTGCATTTCGGATTCCCTTTCTGGCACGGCCGAACAATTGCCGATCCTGAGTTCGGTGAAGGCCGGAAGGCCAGCGAATTCACCCTGCCGGTTCGCGAACTGGGCCCACATGTCGCAGCCCTCGGCATGCGCTTTTATACCGGAACAATGTTCCCCGAAGAATACCGGAATCAGGTCTTTATTGCCGAGCATGGATCGTGGAACCGTTCTACCAAGATCGGCTACCGGGTCATGCTGGTCCGTTTGAAGAACAACCGGGCGGTTTCCTATGAACCCTTTGCCGAAGGATGGCTGAAAGACGGGAAAGTCATCGGTCGACCGGTCGACCTTCTTGTTTTGCCCGACGGCAGCTTGCTGGTATCCGATGACGATGCCGGAAGGATTTATCGCATCAGCTATCAGCAAGGCATGTAAAAAACAGGTTTAGTGATGCACAAGATCGTGATCATTGATGATGACCGGCATTTCCTCGATCTGTTCACAAGCTATATCAGGGAACGATACCCGCTTCTCGAAGTAGTCGCGTTCAGTGACCAGGTGAAAAGCCTGCCGGAGATCAACCACGATATCAACCTTTTGCTGATCGATCTTGAAATGCCCGGGCTCGACGGAACCAAGCTTTTGCGCTATGCCTGTGAAAAAGGCCTGAGCAAAAGCAGAATCATCATCCTTTCCGGACATGATGCCGAGTACCTGCATGACAAAATTCCGATGGGAGAGTGTCTCGCCGTGCTGAACAAGCATGAGGCGCGGCAGAAGGAGGTTCTGGATATGGTCTTTAATGCCATTCAGAAAAGAGAAGGAGCATAATTCCTTCGGCAAGAAAAAAACCGGCCTGACGGGCCGGTTTGTATAACATCTGTGTGGTTGGAAACTAGTTAAGAACTTTACCGATAATTTCAGCGACATCGTTTCTAAGCTCAGCACAAGGTGTTACGACAACTTCCTTCCCTTCGATGTCAGTCTTGAAACGCTCAGCAGCCTGGTTTTTTTCATAAGCAACCCGCAACTCCTCACTGATGCCCTGAACAACCGCCGGCTGCACCCCTTGTTCCGCGACCAGGGTATGCAGTTTCCCGACATGTCCTTCATCGTCAACCCAGGCAACTCCGAATTTCTTTGGTGGCTTACCGATAAACACATACGCTGAATCGTTGCCCGGGATCACTTCCAGCTTGTCCGGGATTTCCTCGATAAGATCCTTGAGGCCGGCCTGCATGTTCGCCAGCTGCTCGGCGGCCGCACTGTCCGAACTCAGAGCCGGATAATCCTTACCTCCCAATTTACTGAATAAACCCATTTCTACCTCCTCTCTTTTCACTCTGTTTATAGATAAACCGTATCAAAATGAGAGAAAAATGCAAACCTGCCCGATTCAGGTCTAAACCCGACGGCATAATGTTTGATTCCAATTAACCTTATTTTTGATAAACTTACGTCATGGATGAGTTTACCAGACTTGCTGAAGTGACCCGGCGTGAAAGCCGGGAGGGGGAACTTCCCGATTTCGTTGTACCGCTGCTGATGAAGGTTGCTGAAAACCGCGAAGAGTTCAAGGGACAGGAACATCTGGTTCGGGAGCTGGCAAACCGGGTCGCTGAGTATGATACGATCTCGAACTATTGTTGTGAGAAAATCGGTTTCAACCTCAAGGATATCCACCTGATTCTCGATCAGTTGCGGGTCAGCTATTGATGATTTTGACTCACCCCCGGAGCTCTTGAGGTCGCACCTGTCAGCTCGACCACCGAACCGCAGCCCGACCGCAACCGCCACAGCGATGTGCCGCGTTTGCCTGAAGGCAAACTCCCCGGCAGCACAGTTGAACAGAAATAATTCAGCCCGCACGAAAAAGCCCCCGGCCAGGGAGCCGTTTTCTGCATACTCTTTTATGGCTCAATAAAAGAGTATGGCGGAGTGCGCGGCCGCGACCGCGCGGTTTTATGATCTTCAGTGTTCAGGGGACACTTCCCTGAATTTCGGGTAGTGTCCCCGTCAAACCAACGGTCGCTGGTATCGATCAGCGGTCCTGACTGTTTTTGCCTGTCCTGAATTTTCCAGAAAGGGAGTCAGACTTTATATTCACTCAAATCTTCGAAGAACAAAAAAAAGCCCCCTATGCTCCGGCAAAGAGGGCTTTCGTACCTATGTGTTTTGATTAATCAGGAAACCATCAACTTCCGCTCCAAATCCATTGATCTCGAAATTGACTTGGCAATATCAACGGTGATAATTTTCTTTTCACAGAGCTCGACCAGATGCTGGTCCATGGTCTGCATGAAATATTCAGATCTGCCATTTTCAATATGCTTCTCGATCTCGTCAAGACGCCCCTCACGAATGCAGGCCTGGATCGTCGTCGTTGTCCGCATGATTTCAACGACCGGAACCAGGTGCTCACCCGTGGTATCCTTGACCAGGCGCAGGGAGACTGTTGCAACCAGAATGTCAGCCAGCCGTTGCCGTACAATCTCCTGGGCATCCGGCGGGAAATGACCGACCAGACGGTTTATCGATGCCACTGCACCCTGGGTATGAGCGGTAGAGAAAACAAGGTGTCCGGTTTCGGCGGCCTTGATACAGGAATCGATCGTCTCCAGATCGCGCATTTCACCGACCATGATAACATCCGGATCCATCCGCAAGGAGGCCTTGAGGGCCGCCGAAAAACTCTCGGTATCAAATCCGACTTCACGCTGAATAATGCAACTTTTTTCAGACTTGAACAGAAATTCGATCGGATCTTCAATGGTGATAATGTTGTAATCCCGTGTTGAGTTGAGATGTTTAAGCATCGCCGCCAGCGTAGTGGATTTGCCGTTGCCGGTCGGGCCGGTGACAAGAACCAGACCATTCGGCGCCTTGGTAATTTCGGTCAGCACCTTTGGCAGGTTCAAATCCTCGAAGGATCCAATCTCCGGTGGGATAACCCGCATGACAATACCGTACGACCCTCTTTGTTTGAACAGGCTGACCCGGAATCGTCCGCCACCCTCAAGAGCATACGAGGCGTCGGTTTCAAGAATATCGGCGGTTAGCTCACGATCATTATGCGCGAGTATCGTCTTGGCGATGAACTCGGTGTCCTCGGAGGTGAGATCAGGTAGCTTCGATCTGATCAATTGCCCCTTACCGCGAAAGAACGGCGGGTTGTCAACTTCGAAATGGACATCAGAAACGCGTTTTTCAAAAGCGATATCGAGAATCTGATTCAGAACTTTGGAATCCATAAGAACACCTCACACTACAGACATTTTAAGTAAAATTGTACCACAACTCAGAAACCGCATTCCAGCGCCAGACCTGCCTGATCGGCCAGCATTTCAAATAATTCGATCTGAACATCAGCCGGCTCAGACGAACCGAAATCCGCATAAATCATGAAAACTGTCTTGCCGTGCCGTTTGATCGGGAGCAGTAGCATCGATTTATTGGCCGGCGGTCCGATCTTGTCATAGAGCGCTATTCCGATGTTATCATCGGCAATTCCGTATTGCAGGTTCCCCATTTTAACCGCACGACCAATCATCGCGTTATCGTCGAGCTGAATTCGAAATCCGAGAGGCCCTGAAGCCCCCTGGTCTTTCGGCACCTTGATTCCGACCGATTTTTCGGCAATCAACTCGCCGTTGTGCAGAACCAGAGTCAGGGTACGTTCGAACACGATCGCAACGAACTTCAACATCGCGGTTGCCATCTCGGGTGTCGACTTGAATTCAGGAAGTCGGCCAATGAACTCGTTCAACTGTCTGACAATTGACGGTTCTTTCGATTCGGGCTGAGACGCCTTTTTTGGGCCAACCGGAATCGCCGTCGCTTTCCCTTCCTTGACCTTGCCTCTGTCGCTATCGCCTGCCGTGTCGACCAGAGCGGCATGCACGCCACGTATCTTTTTATCAAGGTCGTCGAGGTTATCGAGACCAAGCAGGTCAGCGGTAATATCAGGGCCGGAAGAATCTTCCTCCAACTCTTCAAGCTCTTCGAGACCTTCGAGAGCTTCAGTATCTTCGAGATCTTCTTCGAGGACGATTTCGCCATCGCGAAGCTTTTCATCGAATACCCGCAGGGCATCCATCAGAATACCCTGGACATCGACGTTGATTTCCCGCTCGATTTCCTGTGGATAATAGGCAAAGGTATCAACCGCCGCCTCCCGCGCCGGTTCCAGAATAAAGGTCCCCGACTGCCAGGTCAGGACATCAATGAGGACAAGTTCGATCAGAGCTCGCAGACCCATATAAGCGTCCTGTTCATCAATGAGCCCCTTTTCGATCAGGGTAACAATCAGCGGCTTCCGTTCTTCGCCCGATCCGCTTTGTGCATTCAGGGCCTCGGCCAGCGCCTCCTCGGAGAGATAATTGTGCGCCACGAGAATCTCACCAATCCGGAGTGAATTATTGAGATGGCTGGCACCTACGATATATCCACCCTTGAATACCAGCTCACTCTGCCCCTTGCGCCCTTTAATATAAAGAATGCCCGAGTTCCTGGTGTTGTGCATCAGCTGGATGACATCAACGATAGGGAGATCTTCAAGGTCGCCTTTAAATGACATTGTTTACTAAACCCCGACAGGTAATAAATAAACGAAAAGGGGCAGGATAGCATTGCCTGCACATCTGCCCCTCCAAAAATAAAACATTTCCTATTTAACTCGAAAAAGCGAGAAAATTCAAGACTTTCTGAATATTTTTTCGGGCCCTGTCAAGACCGTTAAAAACTGGGCAGAAGGTTCAATTGATATTCGCCGTTAAGCCGCTTGATTTTATCACCGAAACCGATACCTGACAAAATCAAGCAACAGCTCGAAACAACCTGTCTTAACCTACTTTTTCCGTCGCCCCTGGCCGAAAAGGACTCCTTTGCTCTTGTCATTAACAGTTGAATCAGTATTGACTTCGTTGCCTCTGGCGTATGCCCGAATAACCGCGGGACGATGACGAATCGCCTCAAACCACCGCTTGACGTGCGGGAAATCGTCGAGATCCTGCCCCTGTTTGTCATGCGAAACAACCCAGGGATAGGTCGCCATGTCGGCAATAGAGTAGTCATCGGCAATAAATTCGCGACCTTCCAGGCGTTCATCTAGCACGCCATAAAGCCGTTCGGTCTCGAGCAGGTAACGGTTGCATGCGTATTCGATATGCTCCGGAGCATATTGATTGAAATGATGGTTCTGTCCAAGCATCGGCCCGAAACCACCCATTTGCCACATCAGCCACGCAACAACTTCCTTACGGGGCCGGACCTCGATCGGGAGAAATTGGCCTGTCTTCTCGGCGAGGTACAACAGGATAGCCCCGGATTCAAAAACCGATATCGGCTCGCCAGCATCGACCGGTTTATGATCAACAATTGCCGGGATCTTGTTATTGGGAGAAATCGCGAGAAAGTCCGGCTTGAATTGATCACCGCGACCGATATGAACCGGAACCAGGTGGTAAGGCAGGTTTGCTTCCTCGAGAAATATCGAGACTTTGTAGCCGTTCGGCGTCGTCCAGAAATAGAGATCGATCATAAGGTTCTCCTTTCGATTACACAGTTCCAGTCTATCAAGAAAAACAGAAACAAAAATCATCTTCCTGAATTATTCACGACTTTTCAGATCAAGAGA
>PKUH01000069.1 GCA_002869615.1 Desulfuromonas sp.
GTAAAAAACCCCGCCCAGAGGACGGGGCTTTAAAGGCGCCCCCAGAGGGGGCGGTGCCGGTGACCCCCAAAGAGGGTCACCGGAGCGTTGTTCCCACGTCCACAACAATTAGAATTTGAGTTGCTGTTGTTCCACTTTCTTCTCATGCTGCTCTTGATACCGCACGTAGCGTCTGATCATCTCTGCATCCAAACCAACCGTATCCACACAATAACCAGGCGCCCAAAAATGATTGCCCCAGTAGCGTCTCTTTCGCAAATTGGGATGATTCTTCAATATGCGTATCGCTGAACGTTCTTTTAGGCGCCCCATCAATTCCGAAACGGAGACTTTCGGCGGAACCATGATGATCAGGTGAACATGGTCCTTCTGAATATTCAGCTCAACAATCTCGCAGTGGCTTTGCTCACTGAATATCCGAATACACGCTCGAACTTCCTGGGCCAATTCCCCTTCCAATATGCGAAAACGATACTTTGGCACCCAAACTATATGATACTGGCAGTGCCATATGGCATGTGTTAACTTCCGAAAACGGCTCATGGCTTTCCTTTCTGTTCAGGTCGTTGCGGGAACAACACCTGAATATGGATTGCCATGAGCCCTTTTGGCAAAGCCAAAGGTCTCTGACCCCGTCCAGAGGACGGGGGTTTCTACTTCGTACTAAACTCAGTGTATTTGTGGCTTTTAAATATTTTACACTTTCCCAGTTTTCGTTAAATCTAATACTGACTTTTGATTCCCCAGTAATATCCTCTTTGGATGCCTTGTCTGATATATATGCTTTTAATTCCTTAATTGCCTCTTCTTGATCAATAGCCGAGTTAGTCCTTTCAATTAGTTGCAGCAAAGATGCAATAGTGGACTTTCCAGACCCATTAGTACCAAAAAGCAAAGTTGTTTTTTTCAGTTCCACATCAGACGAAAAATCCGAGAAAGAAGCGATATTCTTAATAGCTAGCTTGGAAATCCTCATACTTTCCCTACCTCAAACATTATAAATAGTAATAAAAATACAACGTCATCTAGATAACAACTTCAACATCAATATCATCTACACAGGTTTGGGATTTTGAATGATTATCCGCGGTGTGCCATTCACCATCTCGAACGGTTATATTCTCCAAACCTCCAATAGGAATGCATCGCCAATTCTGAGGTGCACCTGGAACAATCACTCCACTACTACTCTCACCTCCAAACTGGTAAAACAGTGCTTGCTCTCTTCCATTCTTCTTACCAATGGCATGCGGACACATTTCACGAAGACAACCATTGTATGTAGCTACAACTTGTTGTTTGTTAATTATGGCATTTCTGATTAAAGTGTATTTTTCACTGTTCATGATACCCCTCCAATTCTAATTATTATTGACAACTTTATTACTCAAATAACTACTCCCTACAGATTTCTAACTACAACAGCATTCACACTAGGACTATGTTCATTATATGAATAATCCACTTCCCACCTTCGATCATCTAGCTCAACATCTTTTTCAACATAAATACAAAAAATTAGAGCTTTCACTCTAGGATGTTGCTGGTAAAAACTACACAAACCCTCTAGGGTTTTTACAATTCCTCTTTTATCACCATCATTTTTAATATATTTCATCTCTATAATGATCTGACTCTCAAAAAGACTAAAATCGGAATGCTTTTCTTGCCCATCATAGATAATAGCGACCTCCTCCCTAGCTAGGTTTGGAAGCCATGGTTTAACAGTCATCCAAAACAAATTCTGAAAATCATATTCGCTATTCAAATTACTGGTCCACCCTCGTCTTGCCTGGCCATGACCTGATACAGATTGTGCTGCGGGCACTAAATCTTTCAATATTGAAACAATAAAATCTCGTGCTTCTTCAAAGTCCTTTCCAATAAATGGCTTAGTTGGCAATCCATCTCTATTTGCCATTTCAAAACATTTACGAAGAGCATGAATTTGGTTTGAGTCAATACTTGAATTTGGCAACGTTGTAGGTTTGTGGTCCACTCGGCTATCTAATTCAAGCGCTGTCATACTTTTTAAAAAATCAGACTTCCCAATATCTCTATCAAACAGCATAACTGCATTTAGCATTTGAATAATTGATTCGTTACTTTCAGCACCGATGAAACTTTCGTTCGTTACACTTACCGCCTTACCGTCCTCCAGAATAAAAATATCAAGGGCTGGACAAAACTTCATTGAGAAATCCCTTAGCATGTAGGGCTTTATGCGCTTATTTGTAGTTATCAAAATATCGATATCAGAGCGAGTGCTTCCGGATTCAAATCTTCTTGAACCGAAAAGATAAACTGATTCAATGTTGTCGAACTTCCCGGTTAACACACTGATAATAGATTCAAGATCGATGTTTTCAATATCAGACGCAAATTCCATATTCACACACCCCATATGAATTCTAATGACGAATAGAATTCGTGATTTTCACTCTCAAAACTTCATCCAATATTCTCACCATCGCCAGCGTGTCCATCTCGCAATACGCCAACATCGCCGCCCGCAACCGACCCAGCTCCGCCCCCGGCTCCAACGCACACATATCATGATACGCCTGCATCGCCGCCATGCCATCGGCAATCTCCATCCCGGCATAGGAGAGCTCAGGCACCATCGCCGGCAGCACCTCCTTGATCGAATAGGAACCGCGCATCTGCCAGCGGTAAACATCCCGCCGACGGAACGGCACCATCAGGTCGCGCACGTTCTCCAGCCGCGCCTCGATCTCCACTGCCAGGTCGGGATAGAGCAGCGCCAGCTCGCGCAGCACCCCCTTCTCGAAGGTCTGGTTGTAGGTGAGGATGCAAGCATCGGCCGGAATCACGGCGAGCAGCTGCTCGACCAGCTCGCGGCGTGGATCGACGTTCGGCTCGGCCAGGTACTCGAAGTGTTGAGGCTCGGCGCCGGCTTCGGTTTGCACGTGGATCGAATACTGGAATGGCACCTGCTGGTACGGCCGGGTGCCGTCGTACAGCGGCACCGCCGAATTGAAGGTTTCGAAATCGAGGTGGTAAAGCGGATACCAGAGGGTGTCGAGAAAGGCCGCCACCGCATCCGGGTCGACCGAATCTTCCTGATTCAAGGTCGCCGCGACCTGCTGGCGCTGCGCCTTGTTGAGTTCGGCAAGCGGGATATCCTCGAAGCGGATAACACCCCGCTCATAGTAATCAAACTTCTTGATGCCACGCCCCTTGAGATCGAAGATCGAGTTCTCGGGGATATGCTGCCAGCAATACGGGATAAAGTCACATTCATAGGGATCGCTGCAGTGCGGGCCGATATCGATCTGCGGCTCATCACCGAGCAAGGCGGTACGCAGCTCGTCGATCAGCTCCGGCAGGCCGGCCTGACGCATGACCGTCTCTTCCAGCACATCCTCACCGGCAAACAGTTGCTTGACGTCGATCTCCCCCAGGCGCACGTACTGGTTGTTGATATACACCAGGTACGCTCCGGAGATCAGCAGCCCCGACTGGCCGAGCACGTAAAACTGGATCGCCACATCATTGAGGTTGACCTCCTTAACCGAGGTCGACATTTTCACTTCATGAATCTGCCAGGCGTCGCCGTCGCGCACCAGGATATCGACCTTGACGAAGATGCCGTCGTAGACGAACGAGGCCTCGTAGATGACATCGACGCCGGCCTCGATCAGCGCCTGTGTCTGTGCCACCTGCTCGGCCACCGACAACCCCTCATACGGCACCTCGGTGCCGCCGGGAAACAGCGATTGCGCCAGAATGCCAACCTTCGTTCCCTCACGAAACTTCGCCTCCCGCGCCGGATCCTCCGGGATGTCGAAATCGGGCGAATTCTTCTGGAGGTACAGCGCCTTTGGGCACTGGATACCCTTGAGGATGAGTGATTTACTGAGGCCTGCTCGACTCATTTATCCAACCTTAATAGCTCAATTCAAAACAAAAAAACCGCCCATCGGCATTTAGCCGATCGGGCGGTTTGGTTATCGATTAATTATTGCGGGTAAAACGATTGAATCGCATGGCATCCCCCTCCAAAATACAAGTCACACCATACGGTTATGATTCGAGACTGTCAAGAAACACCTGCTACGGCGAGCTGCAATCGCAACAGCGACCGCAGGTGGTTCCCGGCTATCGTTTGCAGATGGTCAGCGACTGTGGGTCCGGATCCTCGATCATATTCTCACTGTGGATGCGCTTCCAACCATCGTCGTCAGGTTCAAAAATGGCGTGAACCTTGATCGGGGTCCGGGTCGTACGCGGGTCGATTTCATGGAAGAACGGAAGGCTGAAATAGTGCAGCCGGGTCGCTGCACCGAAGCGTAATCGCCCCAGGGGCCGGCCGTCGAAATCGTCGGTCGAGTATTCCGACATGCGGACTTGCTTCAGCTTGTGGTTCTTGTGAATCAACACCGACGAATGACCGAAGCGGGTGCCGGCCGGCTCATCGGGACTGACGGTCTCCGTCGAGGTGTTGCAAAAGACGGTCACGGTATCGTTGACGCCCGGCGCCCGCGCCAGGTACTCGCCGTAAAATCCGCTGGCAACATCACCGAAGGCCCGGTGCTCCGGTTTCGGGTTACATTCGATGACGACCAGCAGATCGAGCTTCTGGCGAGTTTCGAAGAAGAGCTGGTTGGCTTTTTCGATGATGACGTTGATATTCGACTGATAGATATCTCGGTAAATGTAATCGATGCAGATCAGGGCCATGAAGTTGAAGCAACTCGGTTGGCAGCGGAAAAACGGGAAGATTTTGCCACTGTAAAGATAATGATCGCTGTCGAGATTCTCCTCACCGACAAACGGATGGCTTTTCGCCTCGAAGAAGACCCGCTGGCGGCCATCGTGCTCCTTGACCACGGTTATGCAGGCGTTGACCGGCAGGTTCTCCAAATCGCCGCTGTCGAGATCCTCGATGACCGAGTTCAGGACTTCACTGTTGTCATCGGCAAAGTCTTCGAGCAGCGCCTTGTAGCAGGCCAGGTCGACCGGGCCGAGACCGAGGACCGCAACCGTATCGGGACGCAGCTGATCAAGGAGATGCAGGGCTTCTGTCAGGTGCTCATGCGGCAGGATCGCTTCCGGGAAAAAGATGAAATTGGCTTTCTTGAGACTCCCCTTCCCGCCGATCGCCAATTCGATCACCGAGCGGACGTTCTGCCAGTTCTGATCCTTATCGGCCAACCGATAGAGCAGCTTGTGCCGTTCGAGATAATTCGGCAGCTGGCAGGACAGGACATGCAGATGCTGCCGCCGCGGAAAATCGAGGTTAAGTGTTTTTTCAACAATTTGCAACATGAGCCGCCTTTATCCGTGCCTGATCAACTGTTTTCATTCCTGTGCATTGCTATACGCCAATACTACACCCCGCTATTGCGCATGTAAAGACCTCCTATCATTTACGGTAATTTATATCATTTTTCGTTTCTGCTTTAATTTACTGCTGTGCCGGCTGTACTCCGGCAACAAACTGAAAGATCACAGGAACAATTGATCCGACCAGATCGTCACTTGCGAACCCGCTCCAACTGTTATAAAGGATATTGATCTAAACAGATCGAAAACCCGTCAACCCAAGAGAGGAGAAAAATGATGAACAAACTGACCTGGTACGGACACGCGACCCTCGGCCTTGAGACCGGCGGTCACCAGCTGGTGATCGACCCCTTCTTCAGCGGCAACCCGGCCGCCTCGACCACGGCAGACAAGGTCTCTCCCGACTTCATCCTGGTCAGCCACGGTCACGACGACCACGTCGGCGACACCATCGACATTGCCAAATGGACCGGCGCGCTGGTTATCAGCAACCACGAGATCGCCACCTGGCTCGGCCAGCAGGGGCTGGAGAACGTCCACGGCCAGCACCTCGGAGGTGGCTTCCAGCATCCCTTCGGCTATCTCAAGCTGACCCTCGCTCTGCACGGCTCAATGCTGCCGGATGGTTCTTACGGCGGCAATCCCTGCGGCTTCCTGTTGAGCACCAACGACGGCAAGAAGTTCTATACGGCGCAGGACACCGGGCTGTTCGGTGATATGCAGCTGATCGGCGATGAAGGGCTCGATGTGGCGGCTATTCCGATCGGCGACAACTACACCATGGGACCCGATGATGCGCTGAAGGCGGTGAAGATGCTGCGGCCGAAGGTCGTCATCCCGATCCATTACAATACCTTCGACCTGCTCAACCAGGACGCCCAGGGCTGGAAAGACCGGGTCGAGGCGGAGACAGATACCAGGGTGGAGGTCCTGAACCCGGGCGAAAGTTTCGAATTCTAGATCGATTGGAGAGGGAAAATACGGTCGGGGTCGGGACAGGTTTGCCGGCGGGCCGATAAACCATCCTTTCGTTACCGATAACCCTCGGCCTGCAAGGAAAACAGGTAGGCGTACTGGCCACCGAGCTGCATCAATTCGGCGTGGCTCCCCTGCTCGACGATCCGGCCCTTGCTGATAACGATGATCTCATCGGCCATGCGGACGGTAGAGAAGCGGTGCGAGATCAGCACCGCCATCTTGCCGCGGCTCAGATCACGCACATGCTCGAACACGGTCGCCTCGGCGGCGGCGTCCATGGTCGCGGTCGGCTCGTCGAGGACCAGCAGGTCAGCTCCGGAGCGCATAAAGGCGCGGGCCAGGGCGATCTTCTGCCACTGCCCGCCGGAGAGCTCGCGCCCCCCTTTGAACCACTTGCCGAGCTGGGTGTCGTACTGCTGCGGCAGCTTGTCGATGAACTCCTTCGCCATCCCCTTCTCCGCCGCCTCCTGCCAGCGCTCCCGGTCTTCGAAATGGTTGATGTCGCCGGCGCCGATATTTTCACCAACCAGGAACTGGTAGCGGCCGAAATCCTGGAAGATGACGCCGATCCGCGCCCGCAGGGCAGCGGCGTCCCACTGCTGAAGATCGAGGCCGTCGAGCAGGATGAGCCCGGAATCGGGTTGATAGAGCCGGGTCAGCAGCTTGATCAGGGTGGTTTTGCCGGAGCCGTTCTCGCCGACCAGCGCCAGGCTGGTCCCCGGCTTAAGATGCAGGCTGATCTCGCGCAGGGCCGGTTCGTCGTTGTCGGGATAAGTGAAGCTGACGCGCTCGAAGCGCACGCCGTCGCCCGGCTCCGGGCCCTTTTGCAGCGACCCCGGACTTGCCGGCACCGGCTGCTCGAGGTACTCGTAGAGGTTGGAGAGGTAAAGGTTGTCTTCGTACATGCCGCTGATCGCCGACAGGCTGGCCGAGACCGCCGATTGCCCCTGTTTGAACAGCAGCAGGTACATGGTCATCTGCCCGAGGCTGATGCTGCCGCCGATCGCCGCCAGGGCGATCCAGCCGTAGGCGCCGTAGAAGGCGACGGTGCCGAGCAGCCCGAGGACGAAGCCCCAGCTGTCGCGACGCAGGGTCAGCCGTCGATCTTCGGCGAACAGCCGGGCGAAGATGGCCCGGTAGCGCTCGAGCAGCTTCGGCCCGAGACGGAACAGCTTGACCTCCTTGGCGTAATCCTCGCGCGCCAGCACCGTCTCGAGGTACATCTGCATCCGCGTTTCCGGCGAGCGCCAGCGGAACAGGCGGAACTTGTCGCCGGAGAATTTCGCTTCGGCGAGGAACTCCGGGATACCGCCGCCGATCAGGATCAGCACGGTCCAGGGGGAGAACTGCACCAGCAGCACACCGTAGCTGAGCAGCGAGATGCCATTCTGTACCAGGCCGAAGGTCCGGGTGACCAGGCTCAAGGGTCGGGTCGACGCCTCGCGCCGGGCCCGGGTCAGCTTGTCGTAGAACTCCGAGTCCTCGAAGTGGGCCAGCTTCAGGGTCAGCGCCTTCTCGAGGATCATCAGGTTGATGCGCTGGCCCATCAGCGCCCGCAGCAGGGCCTGGCAGGTGGCGATACCGCGCTGGGCCCCGGCGATCAGCGCCACCACCCCGGCCTCGGCCGCGACGAACAACAGCACGTAGGTGGTGTCGGCGCTGCCGGTCTGTTGCTGCTGCCCGATAGCGGCAACGACGCCGTCGACGATCATCTGACCGATCCAGGCGACGGCCGCCGGCAGCACTCCGGCGACCAGGGTGAGCACGGCGAAGACCAGCGCCAGGCGGCGGCTGGTCGACCAGACCAGCTCGAGGGCGCGCCGGCTGTAGCGGAAAACATCGAAAAAATGTTTCGGGGGCGGGTTAGCGTCAGTCGCCAGCGGCGGGTATTTCAACAGCATTCCTCCGGATCAAACAAAACTCGGGTCGGATCGTTTTATGTTTATTCGGGCAGAGCTGCCGGCAGTCGGCCGGAAACGACCCTGGCTTGAACTCATGCAACGGCGCAGCAGACCTTATTCCCCGGTCTGCGCCTCCGCCCCCTCCTCTCCTGTATCGTCTGCCGTCACGTTGAACTCGCGCATGAAGATCTGCCAGAAGGCGATGAACAGGGCGGCGAGCAGCGGACCGACGACGAAGCCGTTGATGCCGAACAGGGCGAAACCGCCGAGGGTCGAGAGCAGCACCAGGTAGTCAGGGAGCTTGGTGTCGCGTCCGACCAGCAGCGGCCGCAAGACGTTGTCGGCAAGGCCGATGACGCCGACACCGACACCGACCAGCACCAACCCCTTGATCCAGCTGCCGACGGCAAACAGGTAGAGCGCCACCGGCGCCCAGACCAGGCCGGCGCCGACCATCGGGATCAACGACAATACGGTCATCACCACCCCCCACAGAAGCGGCGCCGGAAGTCCGAGGAAAAAGAACGTGATGCCGCCCAGGGAGCCCTGCACCGCGGCGACGACCAGATTGCCCTTGACGGTGGCACGGGTCACCTCGGCGAACTTGGCGAACAGCAGTTCCTCGCGGGCATCGCCCAATGGCAGGGCGCGTCCGAGCAGGCGCACCAGGGCGGCACCGTCGCGCAGCATGAAAAAGGCGACGTAGAGCATCAGGCCGAAGCTGACGAACCACTGCGCCGTATTCTGGCCGAACTCGACGGCGTTGCTGGCGAGGAAGCGGCTGGTGGCGACGGCCCCCGAGGAGAGCGCCGATTTGAGGGTGGCGAAGTCGATATTGAAGCGGTCGAGCAGCTGCTGCACCAGCGGAAAGCCCTGCCGCACCCGCTCGACCGCCTGGCCGAGGTCAATCTCGCCGGACTGCAGGCGTTGATAGAGGCTGGCCCCCTGCTGGACGATCGAGGTGGTGATAAACAGCGCCGGAAGCACCGCGATGGTCAGGCACGCGGCCAGGGTGACCAGGGCCGCCAGGTTGCGCCGTTCGCCCCAGCGCTGCAGCAACCAGCGCTGCAACGGACTGAACAGCAGGCCGATGACGCAGGCCCAGAAGATCGCCCCGAAGAACGGAGCCAACAGGTAGAGGAAGGCAACGCTCACCATTGCCATGGCGATCAGGAACGAGCGGCGCTCCATACGGTCGATATCGCTGCCAATATCTTTCGGTTTGTCGTTCATCGAATCGAATTATCCTTTCAGGCTTTTCCGGGGTCGACACCTGCAACCCCGAATAACGCCTACAATACTACAGCATTACCGCCCGAAAACAAAAAAAGACAGGCTGCATATCAAGATAAGCAGCCTGTCCCCTTTTGAAGCTGTCCGTTGCACCTTTTTTCCGTACGTTCTATTTCGTCAGCACGACCCGGTAGCGCGCCTTGCCGCTGCGCAGCCGTTCGATCGCCTCGTTGACCTGGTCGAACCGGTAGGTTTCAACCACCGGCCTGATCTGGTTCCGGGCGGCGAATTCAAGCATTTTGGCGATGGTGACCGGGCTGCCGACCGGTGAGCCGGAGATCGAACGCTGCGCCGGAATCAGGGAGAACACGCCGACGTCGAGCGGGTCGAGAGTGGCGCCGACGAAATGCAGCCGGCCGCGCGGCTTCAAGGTCGAAAGATAGGTATTCCAGTCGAGCTTGACGTTGACCGTCGAGATAATCAGATCGAGCTGCCCGGCGATGGCGGCGACCGCATCCTTATCGCGGGAATCGACAACATGGTCGGCGCCCATTTCCTTCGCCTCTTTCTGTTTCGCCTGACTCGAGGTAAAAGCGGTCACTTCGCAACCCCAGGCGCTGGCGAAAAGGATCGCCATGTGGCCGAGGCCGCCGATACCGATAACGCCGACCTTGTCGGTCGCCTGTACGTCAAACTGCAGCAGCGGATTGAACACGGTGACGCCACCGCAGAACAGCGGACCGGCGCTTTCGAGATCGATCCCGTCCGGCAGCGGCACGACGCTCGCCGCCTGGGCGCGGATCTTGTCGGCGAAGCCGCCGTGATGGCCGATAATCGTCCCCTGCGCATCGGAACACATGTTGTGATCGCCGCTCATGCAGGTCGAACAGGTCATGCAATAGCCGGCATGCCAGCCGAGACCGGCCTTCTGGCCGGGCTGCAAGGCGGTGACGGCACTGCCGGTCGCCGCCACCGTGCCGACGACCTCATGGCCGGGAATCAGGGGATATTGGCTCATCCCCCACTCGTTGTCGAGCATGCTTAAATCGCTGTGGCAGATACCACAGTATTCGACATCGATCTCGACCTCGTGCGGGCCGATGTCACCGGGATCGTATTCAAACGGTTGCAATTCTCCGCCTGCTTCCGAAGCTGCATATGCCTTGATCATGGTCGAATCTCCTATTTGTTTTGTCATTTCTTTCTCAAGTATAGGTTCTGCAGCTCCGAGTGCAACTTTTCATGCTTGACAAAAACATGGTTGACGGCTTTTCATAGGATGCATCGAATCGACAACGACGGCAATCTGCTACAATGGAGAACCGGGCAGAAGCCCGAGAGGAGGAGAATAGATCATGAGCAACCTGATCCCGGATGGAGACGACCTGCGCAAGGCGGTCAAATGGGTCTCCGCCAAGCTCGAGGAGAATGCCGATCAGCCGCTGCAGCCACTGGTGCAGCAGGCAATCTTCACCTACGACCTTTCACCGAAAGATGGCGAGTTTCTGGTCAGTTTTTTCCGGCAAAGCCGCCAGGAGCCCTGAACCTGTTCACTTCTTCCGCCGCCTGGTCCGTCGCGTCGGCTCGGCGCTCCACGGATCCTCCGGCCAGGGGTGCTTCGGATAGCGCCCTTTCATCTCTTTTCTCACCTCCGGGTAGCCGTTCTCCCAGAAACTCTTCAGGTCACTGGTCACTTGCAGCGGCCGACCGGCCGGTGACAGCATGTGGATCCGGACCGGCACCTTGCCGCCGGCGATGCACGGTGATTCGGCCAGGCCGAACAGTTCCTGCAGCTTGACCGCCAGTACCGGCTGCTCGCCGGAGTAATCGATGCGCACGTTCGAGCCGCCCGGCACCTGGAGCCGCTCCGGCGCCAGCGCCGCAAGCTGTTGCCGCTGCGCCCAGTCTAGACGCGCCAGCAGCGCCTGGGCAAGATCGACCTGTTTCAGCTGGGCCACGGTCCGGACGCTGTCGAGATAAGGACCGAGCCACTGTTCCAGGCCACTGAGCAGGGCCTCGTCGCCGAAGTCAAGCAGATCATCATCGAGCTGCCGGGCGAAGAAAAGGAGCCGGTCGCGCAACCGTTCAGTCTCTTTGTTCCAGGGCAGAACCGCCAGACCCTTTCTGGCGATCCAGCCGAGCAGAGCCTTTTTGACATCCTCCGGTTCGGCCGGGGCCGGTCGGGATTGCAGAACGATGGCACCATGCCGCCGGAGTTCGCGGGCGACGACCCGCTGCTGCACCTCGTCCCATTCGACCTCTTTCTGCCAGGCGATGTCGGCACCGAACAGCTCTTCGAAGACGGCCGGATCAAGGCCGACGGCCGCCGCGATACGCACCTCGGAGCGTGAACGGCCATGCAGATCAACCGCGACGAGAAAGTCCTGCCCACGCAGGGGCGAGGAAGCATCGAGCCGGGCCGCCATGCCGTTGGCGAGCAGGTACTGATCCTGGCTGCCGGCGCGCCGGCGGGCGATATGATCGGGCCAGGCGAGCGCCAGCAGCCTGGCGACCAGTCGGCTGTCCACAGCTGCCGGCTGCGGACCGCAACCTGACCACTTCCGCCAGAATCGCGATGCCCGGTTGACAGCGGCCGGGGCTTTGTTGCCGCCGACTTGCTGCAGATCTTTCAACGGGTCGCCCAGTTTTCCACGCCCGAGCCCTTCATCCAGGAGCGCCGCCAGGTCGGCCCCGAGCGCCGGGCAATCTGCTCTTTGCGCCGCGACCAGCAGGCGGGCCAGGCGCGGATGCGTCGGCAACACTGCGACCTGGCGCCCGAGGTCGGTCAGCTGCTGCTTCCCATCGAGGGCGCCGAGCTGCCGCAGCAGCAATCGGGCGGCCTTCAGATGCCCGGTCGGTGGCGGGTCGATCCAGGTCAGGCTGTCAGGGTCAGTCACCCCCCAGCTGGCGAGGTCGAGGGCGAGCGGCGCCAGGTCGGCAACGGCAATTTCCGGCGGCGCCTGCGGCAACAGCGCCCCGTCCGTCCCTTCCGACCAGAGCCGGCAGCAATAGCCGGGACCGAGACGGCCGGCGCGGCCGCTCCGTTGCCGGGCGCTCGCCTGCGAAATCCTTACTGTTTCGAGCATGGTCAGGCCCCGCGCGGCATCGAAACGGGGCCGTTTTTCGAGGCCGCTGTCGACCACCGCCCTGACCCCTTCGATGGTCAGACTGGTCTCGGCGACGTTGGTCGCGACCACCACCTTGCGTCTGTCTCCAGGCTCGATCGCCCGTCGCTGATCGGCCAGCGCCAGCCCGCCGTAGAGCGGGCAGGGATCGATATCCTGATACATGTGGCGCAAGTGTTCAACGACGCGGTCAATTTCATAGGCACCCGGCATAAAGACCAGAACGTCGCCGTCCGTTTTTTCAAGCATCTGCCCGGTCGCGGCGACGACAGCAGCGACAATCGCCCGGGGTTCAATATCCTGTTGCGCAAAGACGGTTTCGACCGGAAACATCCGTCCGGCGCTCCGGATCACCGGCGCCCCGCCGAGTTTCGTTGCCAGCGCGTCACTTTCCAGGGTCGCCGACATGATGATAATCTTCAGATCGGGACGCAGCCCCTGCTGCGCATCGAGACAGAGCGCCAGGGCGAGGTCGCTGTGCAGGTTGCGTTCATGAAATTCATCGAAGATGACAATACCGACCCCGGCCAGCTCCGGATCGGACTGCAGGCGGCGGGTCAGGACACCCTCGGTCACCACCTCGATCCGGGTCGCGGAGGAGAATTTACGCTCATAGCGGATGGTGTAGCCGACCGTCGCCCCGACCTTTTCTCCCCGTTGCCGGGCCATGAAGTCAGCCGCCCCGACCGCCGCGATGCGCCGCGGTTCAAGCATCAGGATTCTCTGGTCATTCAATTCGGGAAATTCAAGCAGGGCCGGCGGCACCCGGGTTGTTTTACCGGCACCCGGCGGCGCTTCGAGGATAACGACCGGATGATCTTTCAGAGCGGTCAAAAGTTGTGGCAGGGAGGCATCGACCGGGAATTGACCGGTCGGTGCCGTGGCGGAATTCGTCATGCTGCATCAGATACCGCAATGAACCAGGAATGGCAAGAACAAGTTTGCCGGTATCGTCCGGCAGGCTCCTTACTTATTCACGTTTGTCCAGGAAAAGTTTTCTCAGGGGAAACTTCCCTCAACTGCGGGTAGTGTCCCCATCAACTTTTAGACTCCGTTTGGGAGACCATTAATGATTTTGACTCACCCCCGGAGCTCTTGAGGTCGCTTCCGCCAGCGCGATCACTGAACCGCAGCCCGACCGCAACCGCCACGGAGAGAGACAGTGTTTGCCTCAAGGCAAACTCCCTGGCAGCAAAGTTGAACAAAAACAAACCCAGTTGCACAAAAAGCCCCCGGCACGGGAGCCGTTTTCTGCATACTCTTTTATGGCTCAATAAAAGAGTATGGCGGAGTGTGCGGCCGCGACCGCGCGGTTCTTCTTGTCTTCTGTCTTCAGGGGGGGACACTGCCCTCAAAAAGTGTTGTCATTCCCGATTCCAATCGGGAATGACAGGATAACCTCCAGCTATCATCTTGACTCATCCTTCCTGCGATGATAGGTTATCAAATGACAACCAATGGAGATCATATATGGAACCGGTCACCCGCCGCCAACAGCAGGTCCTTGATTACGTCAGCGACCATTTACAACAGCAGGGCTATCCGCCGACCCTGCGGGAGATTGCCGCACACCTCAATGTGAGCGGCACGCTCGGCGTGCTCAAGCATCTGCAGGCCCTCGAGAAAAAAGGCTTCATCGAAAAAGAGGCCGGCAGTTCGCGCGGCATCCGGATCGTCGGACAGAAGGGAAATGGCCTGGCTTTGCCGATTGCCGGCCGGATTGCCGCCGGCGCCCTGCAACCGGCGGTCGAGGAGATCGACGGTTATTTCACGGTCGACCGGACCGGCGGACGCAGCGGTGATTTCCTGTTGCAGGTCAAAGGGGATTCGATGATCGAGGCCGGCATCCTCAACGGCGACCTGGTACAGATCCGACCGCAGCAGACAGCCTCCGACGGCGACATCATTGCCGTCCTGGTCGATGACGAGGCGACGCTGAAGCGCTTCTATCGCGGCAATGGCCACATCCGCCTGCAGCCGGAAAACACGACGATGCAGCCGATCATCGTGACACCGGGAGATGGCGAGACCCGCATCGTCGGCAAGTTGGTCGGGCTGTTCAGACAGTTTTAAATGCGATTGGACACGAAGAAAGCCAAAATCGATTTTAACTGAGAGCCGGAGAGACGCAAAGAAAACCAAGAGTTTGAGGCCTTTTAACCTTAACCCAAAAGCGTTTTTGAATTTCTCTCCACCTCTGCGTCTCTCCGTTAAAAAGATTCAACGTATTTGTTCTTCTTCGTGTCGTTGTGTCTTCGTGGCCCAGATTGACGTTTTACAGGTTTTTCAATATGAACAACATCAACGCCCCGGTCCGGGTCGGGGCCGTCTTCGGCCCCGGCAATCAGATCAAACCGGTCTGGTTCGACTGGAAACAGAAAAAGTATACCGTTCGCGAGATCACCTACCGCTGGCAGGAGAGTACGGGCGATACCACCTCGTTGCACTTCGCGGTCAGCGACGGGACCGACCTGTACGAACTGGTCTACAACACCGCTAACCAGCTCTGGCTGCTCGCCGCTCTCGAGGTCGGTCACGGATGAAGTACCGGACGATCCTCCATTGTGACATGAACGCCTTTTTCGCCGCCGTCGAACAGCAGTCGAACCCGGCATTGCGCGGCAAGCCGATCGGCATTATCGGTTCCGGCGCCCGCACCATCATCACGACCTGCTCCTACGAGGCCCGCGCCTTCGGTGTCAAAACCGGGATGACCATCTACGAGGCGAAGCAGCGCTGCCCGCAGATTAAGCTGGTGGTCGGCAACAACCGCAAATACACCGACACCTCGACCGGCATCAACGAGATATTTCGCGACTACACACCGCTGGTCGAGGTCTTCTCGGTCGACGAGTCGTTCCTCGACCTGAGTGGCAGCCTCAAGATCTTCGGCTCGGTCGAACGGATTGCCATGCAGATCAAGGCCCGCATTCTGCACCGCTATGGCATCACCTGTTCGGTCGGCATCGCCCCGAACAAACTACTGGCCAAACTCGCCTCGGAGATGCAGAAACCGGACGGGCTGACCGTTATTCCGCCCGATCAGGTCGCTGCAATTCTGGAGAGGATGCCGGTCGGCGAACTCTGCGGCATCGGCAAACGAACGCAGAAGCACCTCTTCACCCTCGGCATCGCGACCTGCGGCGAACTCGGCCGCTTTCCGCGCCACGTGCTGAAGAAACGGTTCGGTATCAACGGTGAAAAGATGCACGACATGGGCCGCGGCATCGACAATTCACCGGTCATCCCCTCGTCGGAGAAGGACGAGGTCAAGTCGGTCGGCCACAGCATGACCCTGCCGCACGATATCGACAGCCGCGACGAGGTCTGCCGCTACCTGTTGCGCCTGTCGGAGATGGTCGGCCGCCGCGCCCGCCGCTATGGGGTCACCGGCCGGACCATCACCCTGACGGTGCGCGACAACGACTTCGAAACCCAGAGCATCCGCGCAACCGGCGAAGGGTATACCAACCGGAGCGACGAAATCTATCACGCCGTGCTGAACATCCTCGAGAAATTCCCGCTCGACAAGCCGATCCGCCTGCTCGGCGTCCGCCTGAGCAGCCTGCGTCATCACGTACGCCAGTACACCCTCTTCCCGGACGAGCACCGCAAGGAGATGATCGCCGAGGCGATGGACGCGGTCAACGACCGCTACGGCAATTTCACCATAGCGCATGGCAGCGTGCTGAAAAGCGAGCGCGGCGCGCGGGTCATCTCACCGGCCTGGCGCCCGGAGGGGATTCGGCATGTCAACGTGGAGTAAAAAAAACAGGTTGACTGACAAACTTACCAGCATTATCATTATGACTAAATAATTACGTCATATGATTCATTTTTTTAGTCATGGTGATATTATGCTCGAGCCACTATTTGGAACAGCAAACCGGGAAAAAGCTTTAATCTTCCTTGAAGCCCGGACAGAAGGATATCCACGAGAAATTGCCGAACTATTTGGCACCGATTTACGCGCCATCCAAAACCAGCTGGAGAAACTGGAACAGGGCGGCGTGGTCTACAGCCGAATGGTCGGCCGCACCCGCCTCTACAGCTTTAATCCACGCTACCCTCTTCTGAATGAGTTAAAAGCCCTTCTGGAAAAAGCTCTGGAGTTTTATCCAGAAGCTGAAAAGGATCGCCTCTTCCCCGAAAGAAGCCGCCCAAGACGTAAAGGCAAACCATTGTGACGGCTATCAGGGAAATGAGTATAGGGGAGTTAGCTGCTTACATCAGTTCACACCTTGAAGCAAATGGCATCATTGTCACTTTGACCGGCGGAGCGTGCGTTTCGATCCACACCAACGGCAAATTCGTTTCATACGACCTTGACTTCATCGAACAGATGGCAGCAGGAAGACGCAAATTGAAACGGGTGCTGGCAAAAATCGGATTCAGTGAACACAACCGTTATTTCCGCCATCCGGAAACCGAATTCTTCCTGGAGTTCCCGTCCGGGCCGCTTGCCGTTGGCAGTGAACCCCCTGCTGCGATCATCCAACGCACCTACGACACCGGCACCCTCAACATTCTCTCAGCAACTGACTGCATCAAGGACCGGCTGGCTGCTTACTTCCACTGGGATGACCGACAATGCCTGGAACAAGCCCTGGATGTTGCAAACAACAATAATATTGACTTGGAAGAGATCAGGCGTTGGGCAAAAATTGAAGGCCAGAAAGAGAAACTGAGTGATTTCCTGATTAAAATTAGATTGAAAGAATGATCTAAATGGAGGTCAGAATAAAATGCTGCCAAAAATCCTGATGATAATCTTCATCGCCTTTCTTGTCGTCCTGGCATTGGTGACGATCATCCTGGTTGCCTGGCCATTCATCGCCTACCTCGCTGCTTGAAACGTCAAGCGTCAAACCACTCCCTGCTTCGCATTGCGAAAAGCAACCGTAAACCCGTAAATAACAAAACCGAGAGACACGAGCTGTTGGGTTGCCAACAGTGGCTTGTGCTGCAGGAACATCAGTGACGACATGCTGACGTTCATCAACATAAAAAATAGCCAGCCATTAAGATTTTTCTTGGCCAACAGGATACTGCCGACCAGGAACCCGGCCATCACGCCGATTTCAAGCACCTGCGAGAGGGTCGCAACCCCGCCGTAATCGTAAAGACTGTAACCGACACCCAGCACCAGAAACGCGTATGTACAAAATGTAGCGAACCTATCAAAAGCCCGGTTGGGGATTTCCGGATTGCGATAAACATTGTAGAGACCAAATAGCATCGCCGGCACGCCACCGGCTTCAATGGATGCGGCGATCCAGTCGTGCTTACCGACGAGGATGATCACCCAGGCGGGCACGCCGAGGATGTAAACGACCCAACCGATGATCCGCAGATTTCTCTTGGTTGACTCAACCCGGCCTTCAGCGGTGGCAAAGAATATTTTATTAAGGAGGTAGAGGCCACCGCCCCAGATTTGCAGTAACAGATCCATGAACCTTATTATAAATCCTTAGGTAATCTGAGAATGAGTTGCGAGAGGATATATAGGAAACTGTAATTTATTTCGAGTGTTTTTCTTAAATGTCGTGATTTATAAAAACGGTCCCTCAGATATAAGTCTATTAATCAGTACCGTTTTCGATTTACTTAGCTTTTACCGGAAAGGTGATTATTGCCTGCGTAAATTTATTGACTTGGCTATCAATAGAAATCGTTGCGCCATGATTTTCCAGAATATCGTGCGAAACACTCAAGCCAAGTCCCGTTCCAACGCCTGCTTCCTTGGTTGTGAAAAACGGGTTGAAGATCTTGTCCAAATCCTCTTTTGGGATTCCACAGCCTGAGTCTTTGATTCTTAACTGAACGCTTCCACCATTTTGATTGCTGGTTGATTTTGCATCAATGACCAAAAACTTTTCGTTAGATGGTTCGGGGAACTTGTTATTCAAGGCATTACGTGCGTTGCTCAGCAGATTTAAGACAACTTGCTCAAGTTTCATTTTGTTACCAGAGATTTCTGGCAGGTCTTCTGGTATTTCAACCTCAGTGTGAATCCCATCTTTTTTGAAAAACTGTGCGTTTAAATTGAGTGGTTCGACAATAATGTCCATTAAGTTAAAAGAAGTAACCTCATCTCTATCTTTGCGAGCAAAATTCAGCAGGTTATGAACGATATTTGCAATTCTGTTTCCTTCCTTCATGATTCTTTCAAGGATTTGGTTTGATCTGTCATTTTCATCGTTTCTATTGATTAACAACTGAGCATAGTTAATGATACCGTTGATAGGATTATTGATTTCATGAGCAACCCCGGCGGCAACTTCCCCCAAAGCGGCAAGTTGACTTGAGCGGAGTTGAGTTTCTTGAAACTTCTTTTTCTCTGTTATGTCTTGAAAAAAACCATAAAGTCTCTGATTCTCCAGATCAGGTATACCGATAGCACGAACATTCCGAGAGTTGCCTTTTGCTGTAATTATCTCAAGTTCAAGATCATAGGATTCATTCTCTTCGATAGCTCTTTGAATCGCCTTTTCGATAACTGGCCTTGATGATTCAGAATAAAAATTAATACCGTCGGCAAGGTTCATTTTGTCATCCGGACTGAGTTCATGGATTCGATAAACTTCATTGGTCATATGACCTTCTCCGGTTTCGATATTAATCTCCCATCCACCGACTCTGCCTAGTCTGCTTGTTTCTTCTTGTAACTTATAGCTCTGCAAAAGCTCCTTTTCTGCTTGCTGAAGAGATCGGATTGGTAAACTGATCAGGGCCATAATCCCCAATCCCAAGGCCAATCCGACTGCGCAAAATATTCCGAGATTCAGAAGGAATTGCTTCAGGGAACGAATGATCTCTATTCTGCCAACTTCGACTCCTGAATCCATGATCAAGTGAGACCTCATTATCAGGGGTGGCGACAAAGTATCTTTACTTTCCGCAATTATCTTCCCCTGAAGATCCACAACCTGGCGGATTTCTTTTTCCCCGCTGCCAGGGCGTCTTGACAATATCCCCTCCAGACGTAGAGTCTCATACTCCCATAGGTCAGGGTTGCTATTGATGATCTCGGTGACTAAACGGCTATTTATCTCCGCCTCAGTGACTAAGGAACCTTGAAGGTATTGATAAGAAAACATCCCATAAGTCAAAGGGGGAATACACGCTATAGCCAGTGAGAAAGCAAGACTTAATCGCTTGATTATATTTATTGTAGAAGATCTATTTTTCATTTAGAAACGACGGCTGACTCATCGTCAGCGGAAGACTTCCATAACTGGTTATTATCTCTTTCGCTTGATCCGAAACGATGAAAGCAAGAAAATTTAGAGCCAGGGGAGAGGGTTTTTCCGTGGTCACCAGATACAATGTTTTGCTTAAAGGATAAGAACCATCAGCCAAGGCGTCTATAGTGGGGGTCAAATTGTTAAATACCAAAACATTAAGATTCAGTCGTTCGGTCAAAATTTGACAAAGGGAGGCAAATCCTAATGCCCCTGGAGTGGTCGTAAGGGCCAAAGCATTATCTTGGTCGTTAATCGCAAGAATTAGACCCTCCTTCTTATGTGCAGCAGCAACGGCGGCTCCCATCTCAGGAGACAGCCCTATGATCATTTTTGTGTCCGATTCACTTTTTGGACGGAGTATTAAGCGGAGACGGGAACCGTCCGGCCACGACTTAATTTCTCCGCGATAAATCTTCTCTAACTCATTAATGGATAAGAATTTCTTGTCAACCTGAGGATCGGCAGCTAAAACAAAGGGGGTTTTTAAAAAAGCCACGTCCTGTAAGGACTGCGCTTTTTCATTCTCTTTCAAAGGGCGACTGCTGATTGCAATGTCGAGGGCTCCAGCCATGAGGGCCTTAATGCCGCCACTGCTTCCCAAACTGGGGGGAACGACAAAAACTACCTCAGGATGATTCTTCCTGTAGGCATCTCCCAGGATGCGTATCATTTCCAGTCCAAAGCCGGTTCCTCCTATTTTTACGGTCGCGGCAGATACCGCAGAGGCAGTGACTAAAATCAAAATAAGCACCCACAGAACCGGTAATAACAGTTTATACCTTTGGTCCATATAGCCCTCTCCGTAAGCCTTCCCATTTATAGACAGATCAAAAAAAGAAGCCATCTGCAGTCATATCAGTTGGCCTGTGGTCAACGTCCATGATTCCACTCAGAATCTAAGATATCACCCTTTATGAAGAAAAACCAATATATGCTCTAACTCAAGATAGGTCAACGGTCGATACTTCTTGAATATCCTGCTGCATTGTTGTCGGACCTGGAATAGGTGGAAAACGTCAAGTTCCCAGAATCCCTGACATTTAAGAAATTGCCACCCGAAGTTGATCCAGGTGACCATCATTTTGTCGTCCTAAATGTCTCTATCAATAAGAAGCCGTTTTTCTTCTCAGCAGTCGTGACTTATAGGAAATTTAAACTCTCCACCAAACGTCATCGCCATCGATGTTTATCATCATCTCAGAATAAACTTTATTCTCAGCAACATCTTTCAGCGACAACCCTAAAACAGCAATTTCCTCGGCAGCCACTTCAGAATCTTTAGAAGAAAATTCACCCTTCTTGATAAACTGATTGAGTCTTACGAACAGGGGTCTATATTGCTCAAAAGAACCGAGTGCAGACAGTTCTCCAATGAACCACGGCTGATCTACACCCGACATATTAATGTCAGCAATCTTTTCATCGCCTTTATATAATTCCCACCTTTTCATACCGTCTTATTTGTCTCGCAATTCAGTAGGGTCGAAATCAGCCTGTCAGTAGTTGTTAAAAAAAGCCCCAGGTCGCAAATCCCCCGGGGCTAATCTTTATCAGTTTTATCTATTTATAAATGGGCAAGAATACATGCCAAAATGAATTGATTAGTTCGCCGCCGTGTTCAGCGTAAAAGAATCTAAATGGCAGATAATTTCCATTCACATCCATTCTATTTTCATCGGCCCATTCTTCCTGTAAATCAGGCAAACCATTTCCGTTCAAATCGCCAAAGGATCCATACTTGGCTGCAAGCATTAAGGGACTCATAGGGAGCTCAGTTGGGCTATTAAATGTAGACTGTGACCCCCGGTATGCCAAAACAAAAGTTTGAACAATTTGACGATATTCAAAATCCGGGCGTAAATCCCCGGTGAATGCCTCATAGGCCAAACCCGCAATATTAAATGTCCCTTCTGACTGAGGTTCGGATGGACAAATACCAGAGACAGAGGCAAGGTCTGTTACAGTCTCCATACGACATCGGTAATTTCCAACTGCGACCATTTGCTGAGTTCCCGTAACACCTTCCGCATCTCCCACAAGTCTTGTCAGACCAGCGACATCTGGATTGTAGGGTGCGTTCATTCCAAAACTCATCGGCTGATCAACATAGGTCGGGTTGAAGTATGAGCCGGGAACAGAATTTAAATCTTTACTGGGGTACTCGTCTGAAACGATAATAATACTTGTATGTTGAAGAGAGGAGGTAAACGGGTCAACCCACGGTTTACGTGAATCGCAGCCATAAACTGGAAATTTCCCTTCGGAAACAAGACCTTCACCACAATATACCGACTGCCCTGCCTCATTTCCTTTCAGATAACGCAGAGCCTCATAATACATTTCCGCCAAAGGACTCCAACCTTTATGGTCAAAATTGTTGATGAAATTGATGATACCCTTTTGCGGCGTGAAGGTTCCAGACTTACTGGAAAATTCTTTTACAATCGGACCAATCGGCACACGGAGAATTCCACCCTCTGTTGCTTGGGAAGCGGAATAGCTCATTAAACCAAAGTTACCTTCGCTGTTCAGTTGCAGCAGCCCGTCAGGTTTGAAGTGATCTCCGTAAATACGGCAATTATTTTCAAGCATGGAGCTAACACACACTTCAACTTCAAACTCAAAATGATCCGAAATCACGTTGCCCGAAGCTGTTGTCACGAAAAGTGTTGTTCCAGCATTATGAAACACATATGAAGGGTCAGCGTAGACGAGTGGGACAAGTCTACTCAAATCCGCTCCGGTATATCTGACTCTCCAAGGTCGGCTTGATATATCAGCGCGTTGAAGGCGGGTCTGCTTGCTTGTGTCTTTGCTCCGTTTGCCGCCGGTGAATGTTTTTCGCACCAAGTCGGCATTGGACATAGTGGCCCAATTCAGAAAATTTCCACTCCAGAAATCGCCAGCCATCGTTTCAACCTGGGGAACGTAATGATTACTCGTCGCGCCTACAGGAGCGAACCCGGCGTTTTTCTGGTACTCGTAATACTTATTGGGGTCAAAATAACCGTAATAATCCCTGCTGTTATTATAGTAGGGCTCATTAACATACCCGTGAGTATATGCAGTCCATTCATTACTGAACAGAATCAGGGCATTGGCGTTCCCTTTAAAAGGTACAACCTCGGCAAAGACAGCCCCCTGCAACCCACACAAAAAAACCAGAAGTATAAAGATTACTTGAATCAACCTGAACATTTTGTCCCCTCCTAGAATGAGTTAATCTGTCCACAACAAACGCTAGAACCCTATGTGCCCTAATACTATCAAGTGTTTCTTGCTTTTTTCTTACATTTACTACATTATTTTATTTAGTTTAATCTTTTCTATCGCTTCTAAGGCTGGCCCTAAACAAGAAACCACCCTGCGCACAGAGTGGCTTCAATCAATCCAACAGCCCCCTCCGAGTACCATATTCCTACAAACCTACATAAATAATAAAACTTAATGTACTTGAAATATATCGAACGGTCAAACAGAGGACTTTCTTATTAATCCTCCTATTTCTAATGAAGTGCTAAATTGCCCTCAAATCTGACTATTCCTATAAACACTGCAATCTAAGAATTGCCAGAGCCATCTTGTAATGTGTGACTTATGAGAAATTTATATCGGCTTGTCACCACCGATAATAATAATGATCACAAATACAATTATCAGAACAAGGAAGGTTAAAAAAGCAATTAGAAGCCTCTTCAGCGGAGTGTATTTTTCAGCAGCGGTTAATGCCACAAATACCAAAGCAGGAATGCCTAAAAAGATCAAATAGCCGATCATATTTGCCCTACTGATTTCATCCTAAATACCCCGCAATTTAATAACAGCAAAACCATTCTGGCACTCGTGCCTTTTGAGACTGCAAAATTATTCTTTTCTATTTTTTAAGCGATCATGAATTATGCTATTAACTCTACTTTTAGCAAACTCACCTCTGTATCGATCAGCTGCTCCAATTAAACCTGCACTTTTGAACAAAACCTTATCATCGAAACCATAGACGAAATCATCTCAAATTACATCGCCACCTTCAAAAGGCATTCCTCCTCTAGGTAGGATTACAGCCATTTGAGGTGAATATCCTCTATATCTTTCTGAAAATGCAATTAATTCATTTGAGACCATGTCAGTTATTTCTATTCTATCGGCCCAGATAAAAGGCTTTTGCCAAAACCATAATGAAACAGGTTCGAGCTTAACTTGGTATTTTGGTTTGGGGATTGAAACAGCTTTGTTAAAAACGTCAGGAGTGTCACCTTTCCCGTAACGATAGAGGTAAATCTTTCCATCAGGCCCGTTCATTGCGAGAGTATCGAGATGTTCACCATCTAGTAGGTGATCAATCATCCATAATCTATATTTTTCATCATATCCGGGCCAAACGTTGTCCTCCCAATAAACACTGCCGGGGGCATCAACAGTCCGAACAATCTGCTGTAGAGGTTGGCGAGTAAGTTCGTAGTATTTCAGCAGAGATAACTGAATGATGATGTCATAAGTGGGAAAGAGCAGGACGATAGCGACTGTCAGCCAAGTCAACCAACGACGTTTGAATATCTTTTTTATCGTCACGACAATAACTATCGAAACGACAATGTAGACAACAAACATGACAAGATAGGCTATGCCCATCAATACCTCCTACTAAACAATAAAAAACCACCCTGTTTTCAGAGTGGTTTCAATCAATCCAACAGCCCCCTCCGGCTACAGATTCTTACAAACCTACATAAATAATAAAATTCAATTTACTTTAAATATGTCGAACGGTCAAATAGAGGACTTTCTTATTTATCCTACTATTTCTAATGAAGAGCTGAATCGCCATCAATTCGACCATTCCTAAATACCCTGCAATTTAAGAAATTCGACCTCATCCTGGCAATGGTGACTTATAAGAAAATAATGCTTCGGATTAACACTGCGATTTGATTTTTTCAATTTCGCTTGATGGAATATTCACCCAGTCCACTTTCCCGGCGAGAGATAGCTCCACACCAAGACCAGATCGTACGATAGTAACTATGTGATTGTACCAATCAGAGCACGTCCACTCTCTCAATGGAGTAGACTTAAATCCTAAATACTTTTCGTCCCAATACACACCAGCCGCTTCTCTATAGACATATTGGTAGGTAGTATTACCTTTTCCAACTAGCCCTAAAATCAGCTCTCCGGTATTAAGAAGTTCTACTCTGTCAATTGTTTCATGATTCATTGAGTTGGGATTTATCGTCCTAAATATCTCTATCAATAAGAAGTCGATCTGCTTTCTGCAATTCGTGACTTATGAGAAACATCAACCTGAAACCATACCTTCTCTTCGTGGGTCAGTAATTGGATAAATGCCTTTCTCTAGAAGTAATTCACAAAGCTCAAATGACCCATGATCTTTTGCGTATCCATACTCTCCTTCTGTGATCCCACAAACTTGTAGAAAATCGAATTCACCAGATACCAAATCGATACTTTCTGGATATTCAGTAGGCTTCCCAATTATTAAATGGGTGATGTTGGGGGCTATTGGTTGTGGAATTCTTGCTCCATAATCAAGTAGAGGCTTGTCACCAAACTTACCAACAGAAAGCAAAATATTATAGGCAATTAGAGACTGCACAAGCGGTATTGCCCAAGACTCATCACATTCTGTTTCTAGTAAAATCTCAGTGCCTAGTCCAGAGTATTCTTCCCTTGTTTCAGACTCCCAAGGATTTGACATGCCAGAGGAAACATAAATCCACGTTTGTCTGTTTCCATTCGGTGGGGACTTAAAAACACCGCTATGAAGCCAACGTGGGTCTACTTCTTCACACCCAAATTGATTTTGAAAAAGTTCAAATTGTAGAGTGTAAATACCTTCTCCGATATCTCCGAAAAGATTGACGTAAACATCATTTTCTCTTTGTTCCCACGCTTGGTCTAAAAGGCTCATACCCTACCTTTAATCTATCCTAAATATGCCGCAATCCAATGAACGCAAAACGTTCTAATAATGGTGATTTACGAGAATAGTTACTTTCGTCTATCAATGTAACGATTAATCCTCAACTTCACCCCATCCCTAGAGAAATAGCTGCGCTTTAATTCAGGTGCAATATCAATGTTTTTTGTCTTGAACAATGTCTTGTTATCTAAATCATACACAAACCGATCACCTGAAAAGCCTCCACCTTCAAATGGTTCGCCACCAACTGCCTTAATCACTAATATTCGTGGCGAATACCCCATATATCTCTCCGAGAATGCAATCAATTCATTTGTGTGCATATCGGATATTTCTATTCTGTCTGCCCAAACAAAAGGTTTCTGCCAAAACCATAACGAAACGGGATCAAGACTTACGTGGTAATTGAGTTTAGGAAGCGCACTTGACTCATTAAAAATTTCAGGAATATCGCCTTTCCCATAACGATATAGATATATCTTCCCATCCGGCCCATTCATGGCGAGAGTGTCGAGATGTTCGCCATCGAGCAGATGATCAATCATCCACAACCGATAGTTTTCAGAATATCCTGGCCAAACGTTATCCTCCCAATAAAGACTGCCGGGAGCATCGACCGTGCGGCTAATCTGCTGTAGGGGTTGTCGAGTAAGCTCGTAGTATTTCAGCAGAGACAACTGGATGATGATGTCATAAGTTGGAAAGAGCAGGACGATAGCTACTGTCAGCCAAGTTAACCAACGACGTTTGAATATCTTTTTAACCGCAACGATAATAACTATGGAAACGAAAATGTAGACAACAAACATGACAAGATAGGCTATGCCCATCAATACCTCCTACTAAACAATAAAAAACCACCCTGCATACGGAGTGGCTTCAATCAATCCAACAGCCCCCTCCGGCTACAGATTCTTATAAACCTACATAAACAATAGAAATCACTGTACAGAAAATATATTAATCGGTCAAACAGAGGTCTTTCTTATTTATCCTCCTATTTATAATCAGGAGTTCAAAACTCTCGGTTTTCGGTGTTTCCTACAAACCCTGACAAATAAAAAATGGATTCTCGATCAAGTCGGGGACAACAACTAATCCCCCTTTCCTTTCTTCTTCACCGACATCGCCGTTTTGACCATTTTGCCAAACGCTTTATCCTTCCGCCGTTTTTCGACTAGCGTTTCACTCATCCGTTTCTGCTCAGCCTGCAGTTTGAGATAGTTTTCGACCCGGCGCGGATCGAGTTCTTCGTTTTCGAGCGCAGTTTCGATGGCACAGCCCTTCTCGCCTTCGTGCTGGCAATCACGGAATTTGCATAGCCGGGCGACCGCTTCGACCTCATCAAACACCTCGGCAATGCCTTCGACACATTCACTCAACTGCAGCTCACGCATCCCGGGGCTATCGAGAAGCAGGCCGCCATCGGGAAGAAAATGGAGTGAGCGCGACGTTGTCGTATGCCGGCCCCTGGCGTCGGCATCCCGGATCTCACCGGTTGCCTGGCGCTGTTCACCGCAAAGGGAATTGATGATCGTCGATTTACCGACGCCGGATGAACCGACCAGGGCGACAGTTTGCCCGACACTACACCAGGTGCGCAGATTTTCCACCGAGTCATGATCGCGGGAATTGACCAGTTCGACAACGAGTCCGGGTCTCAGGGATTCAGCTTCCTGCCGGAAGGCATCAACCGAATCGATTAAATCAACTTTTGTTAAAACCAGCACCGGCTCAACACCGGCATCGAGAGCCAGCGCGAGATAGCGCTCAAGTCTTGAAAGATTAAAGTCCCGGTTGCAAGAGGTCACAATAAACAGCGTATCGACATTGGCCGCCAGCAACTGAACCCTGGCGTCCCGACCGGACGCCATGCGCCGAAACAACGATTTTCTTTGCAGTAATGAAACAGGTTGATGCGTCTCCGACTCAATCAGCAACCAGTCACCAATTGTCGGCAGGTCCTCCGGCTCAAGATGCTTCCAGGTTCCCGGCAGAGAGACCTGATCGCGGCCATCTACTCCGATGATATCGATCAACTGTCCGTGGGTGGCGAATATACGGGCTGGTGAATAAAGTTCGAGTTCTTCGATGGAGAGCTGTTGCTGGAAAAAATGACTCCAGCCGAGTTCAGGTAATCCGTAAAGCGGTTCAGTCATGAGTATAATCCAACCTGGTGAGCGGCAATCACCGCCTGCCCCAGGGCCAGCCCGCCATCATTCGGCGGCACCCGGGAATGACTCAGTACGGTAAAGCCGTCATCCTGAAGTGACTGCACAACCTTCTCCGTCAGTAAAATGTTCTGGAACACGCCGCCGGAAAGTGCGACCGTTTCCAGGCCGGTGATATTCCAGATATGGCGCGTCGCCGAAAGCACGACATTGGTTATCGTATTATGAAAACGGCCGCCGATATCAGCGGTTGTTTCACCATTGAGCACATCATCAACGATCGCCGTGATCATTGCATCGTAGTCAAGGCAGAATCCGCCGGCGTCCTTGACCAGGTTGAAGGGGTAGCATCCGTCGGCCATCGGGTCGGAAACCTGTTCGAGCTCAAGAGCAGCCTGCCCTTCATAACTGACTTCGCCGCGCAAACCGACCAGTGCGGAAACGGCATCAAACAGACGACCACAACTCGAGGTCAATGGTGAGTTCAACCCTTTTTCAATCATCTGCTGAAACAGCTGCAATTCTTTTTTCGATATGGCCTTGACCAGCGGAAGATCGGGCAACTTGTCGCCATACACCCGGAACAGGTAACTCAAAGCCATCCGGTATGGTTCACGGACCGCTGAATCGCCGCCCGGCATTGCAATGTGGGAAAAATGACCCATCCGCTTGAAACTGCGATAACCGCCGACAAGAAACTCACCACCCCAGATCTTGCCGTCAATGCCAAGACCGAGACCGTCAAAAATGACGCCGATCGCGTCGCCATCAAAGCTATTTTCAGCAAGACAACTGGCGAGATGAGCATGGTGGTGCTGAACCGGCACCCGCTCGATTCCGGCTAGTTCCTCGGCGTATCGGGTCGAGTAAAAATCGGGATGGAGATCGTGGGCAACCGCCACCGGTGTAACCTCGAGAATCTCTTCAAGATGACCGATCGAGCGGCAAAAAGATTCATAAACGTCAACGTTCTTCAGATCACCGATATGCTGGCCCAGATACGCCCTGTCGCCCCGGGTCAGACAAAACGTGTTTTTCAGTTCGGCGCCGGTCGCCAGAACCGGCGGCATCTTATCGCTTAAAGCCAGCGACCGCGGAACATACCCCCTGGAACGACGCAACATCATGGTCTTTCCCGAAACAATACGGACTATCGAGTCATCGGAGCGTGTCTGAATCCGCCGATTATGGGTCAGGAAACAATCGGCGATACCGGCAAGGCGGTTGCGGGCATCAATGTCTTCGAAAGCAATCGGTTCATCCGAAACATTGCCGCTGGTCATGACCAGGGCCCTGAACTGACCCTGAAGCAGCAGATAATGGAGTGGCGCATAAGGGAGCATCACCCCGAAATAATTGTTTCGGGGTGAAACACTTTCGCCAATGCCGCTGTTCTCTTTTTTCCGTAAAAGGACAATCGGCCGCTCGACACCGGCCAGCAGTTTCACTTCGTCCGGATCGGCAAGCGTATAGGTGAGAATCTCGTCGATAGAACAGGACATCAACGCAAACGGTTTTTCATCGCGCTCTTTGCGTCTACGCAGCTCATCTATGGCCGCATTGTTTTCAGTATCGACGGCAAGATGGTACCCGCCAATCCCTTTAACGGCAACGATCTGTCCCTTTTTCAAGGCAGCGATTGCGGCGGCAACCGGATCTGCCGTTTCGATCTCACCGCCGGCAGCATCGAGCAGGCGCACCTGCGGACCGCACACCGGACAAGCATTCGGCTGAGCATGAAACCTCCGGGATTGCGGGTCATCGTATTCCTCCTGACAAGCCTGACACATCTTGAAATCGATCATGGTTGTCTGGGGACGATCATAAGGGATACCGGTGACAATGCTGTATCGGGGACCACAATTGGTGCAGTTGATGAAAGGGTAACGGTAGCGCCGGTCGGCAGAATCAAAAAGTTCGCTCAGGCAGTCGTCGCAAACAAAGGTGTCGGGAGATATTTGCGCTTCGGTGGAGCCGGGAGCATCGTCGCTCACGAGAATGGCAAAGGACTGGTCTCCGGCCGCTGCAATGTCGGAAACGTCAAACCGCGAAATCGAAGCGAGCGGCGGGATATCGGACCGGACCGACCAGAGAAACCCGGCCAGCTTTTCAAAAGGGCCCTCCGCTTCGATGGTGACACCACGCCTGTTATTCAGAACAAACCCGGAAATCCCCCAATGTTGCGCCATCTTGTAAACAAAGGGCCGGAAACCGACCCCCTGGACGACACCTTCAATTTCGATCCGCTTGCGCAGAATCATACATCTCTCCGAACAAAACAGGCTTTCAACGGTAACCAGAATTAATGAGGCATATTCTTACCATTGATCTTTAGCAGAATAAAGGATAAAGGGCACAGGATAGAGGTTCAAGCGGTTAATTTACCGGTGAAATATCGTGTTTTCAGCAGGTATTATGCCGGGAGAAAAAAACACCCCGTTCCGGAGGAGGGTGGAGGAACGGGGCAAAATCGACCCGGTCGGGGAACCGGGTCGGGCAATATGAGTTATGGCGCGATGATAGAGCAATCCCGGTGCCAACTTTGATAAAATAAGGCAACTTGCTGATTTTACGTACAAAAACAGTTCACAGCGCAAAGGGATGCTGGCGCAGGGCAAAACAAAAGCGGCCGATTTCAGCCGCTTCTACAAACATTCGCCACCTGGCGCTGACAATCATCCATGGCGATTAATCCAATTCATACTTCTCGAGCTTGTAGCGTAATGTCCCACGCGGAACGTTGAGGATACGGGCTGTCTTGGCAACGTTTCCACCGGTTATCGCAATCGCCTTGGCAATCAGTTCCTTTTCGACCTCACCGATCATCTCTTCGAGCAAGATACCTTCAGGAGGTATGTCGAAACTGAACGGTGATTCCTTGCTCGGTTCGTCACCCCATATTTCGTTAGGTAAAAATTCCGGCCGGATAACATCCTCACTCTGCATAATACAAATCCGCTCAACCATATTCCGCAATTCCCGGACATTGCCGGGCCATGAGTAGCGCAACAGAAGATCGAGGGCATCCCTGGAAACTTCATTGATTTTTTTATTGAATTCACGGTTGAACTTCTTGAGAAAATAATCGAGCAGAGGCGGGATATCTTCACGTCGATCTCGCAGAGGCGGGATGTGGATCGGGAAGACATTCAGACGGTAGTAAAGGTCTTCGCGAAAAGTCTTATCATCAATCGCGTCTTTCATATCACGATTGGTTGCCGCAATCACCCGGACATCGATATCGATATTCCGGGTTCCGCCGAGCCGGCGGATCTTCCGGTCTTCAAGAACCCGGAGCAGTTTGACCTGAAGGTTCAGATCCATTTCACCGATTTCATCAAGAAAGATCGTCCCGCCATTCGCTTCTTCAAACAGTCCGATCTTCCGGTTTTTGGCATCGGTAAAGGCACCCCGTTCATGACCGAACAGCTCCGATTCGAGCAGGTTGAACGGCAAGGAACCGCAATTGATTTCGATAAAGGGCTTATCTTTGCGCGGCGACATATTATGAACGGCCCTGGCGACCAGTTCCTTACCGGTGCCGCTCTCGCCGGTAATCAGAACGGTCGCCGATTCGTGTTTGGCAACCTCTCTGACCTGGCGATAGACCTGCAGCAGGGCCGGACTTGAACCAACCATCTCGGTATCACCGAGTAATGTCCGTTCCTTTGATTCACGCCGGAGATGCCGCAGCTCGCGGCGCAGGCTCTGGGTTTCAAGTGCCAGCTTGACAATCAGCCGAATGGCGTCGGCTTTGAACGGCTTCTTGATGTAGTCATAAGCACCCATCTTGAGTGCTTCGACCGCGCTCTCAACGGTGCCGTAACCGGTGATAATAATAACCAGCACATCGGGATCGACTTCACGCATTTCCCGGAGCACATCGAGGCCGCTCTTATCGCCGAGATTGAGGTCGAGCAAAACGAGGTCGACTTCCTCTTCAGCAACCTGGGCGATAGCTTGTTGTGGATTTTCGCTCGAATACGGGCGATAACCGTCTTCGCTTAGAATCCGCTCAAGATTCTCACGAATGAAAGCCTCGTCATCAACAATCAGAATTTTTTCCATATCAATCCGTCCAAAACAGAATATAAGTGGCGGCCAATCGCCACAGCTAGCATAACATAACCCTCGGCCAGCCCTCCTTCAACAAAAAAAAAGGCTGATTTTAACCTATATTCATTACATTCTTTGTGGATATAATGTCAGAATACAACTAAATGGCTGGAATCAGCCGTAATCTGCGACAGGAAAGAACAGTATGAAACGGGTGCCTTGACCCGGATGGCTTACAACCTCAATCCGCCCACCATGATCAGAAATAATATTATGGGTAATGGCAAGCCCGAGACCGGACCCCTCCCCTTTGGATGTGTAGAATGGTTCAAAAATATCTTTCATAGCCTCCGGCGGGATGCCCTTGCCGGTATCGGAAAAAACGACCCTGACTCCTTCCGGTATTTTCCCGGCAGTGATTTCAAGGGTTCCACCGTCAGGCATCGCTTCGATCGCGTTGGTAATAAGATTCAGGAACGCCTGCTTCAGCTTATCCTTGTCGAGCGGAAATACGGGGAGATTTTTATCGATCCCGAGGTCGAGCTCAACCTTTGCCTTTCGGCACTGACTACCGACAAGAAACAGGGTATCTTCAAGAACCGCTGTGACCGACCCCGGCTTCAACTCGGCTTTCGGCAGAGCCGCAAAATGGAGGAGCTCATTGACCAGGCCTTCGAGGCGCTCGATCTCCTGCAACGCCCTGACGATGATCGCCTGATCATTTTCCCGCCCGATCATCCGATCATGCAATTCATCGAGCATCAGATTGACCCCGGTCAGAGGATTGCGAATTTCATGAGCAATCGAGGCCGACAATCGGCCAAGAGAAGCAAGACGGTCGACCCGCTCCATCCGCCGCCGCATTTCGACCCGTTCCGTCAGATCCTCAATGGTCAAAAGCCGGTCAATCGACTCGCCGCCGAGAGGCAGAATGGCCAGACGGAACGTCATCTCTTTTTCACCCCGCTTGACTTCGACATACTGACTCCAGGCATCGGTCCCGGCAATTTCGAGTCCTGAGTTGAAAGCCTCGACAAATTCGGGCCACAATGCCAGGGCGACGTCCAGAGGATTGGTACTGACTTCCGTCGGAACATCGAGGATTCTCGCTGCCGGCCCGTTCAGTGAAGTCAGAATCCCGTTTGAATCGAGGGTCAGAATGCCGGTTTCGACGTGCTCGAAGATTGCTTCCTTGAAATTCCGCTCCTGTATGATTTCGCGGCGCGAACGCCGCAGATCCTGCAGCGACGTTAAAAGACGGGCCCGGCGTTCATTCAACTCGCGCGCCATAACGTTGAAGGATTTGGCAAGCTCGCCAACCTCGTCGCGAGACGACACAACAACTTCACCAACCTGCCGTCCACGCGCCATTTTCTTGGTCCCTTCGATCAGATTCTGCAAAGGGCCGACAACCCCCCGGGAAAGTTCCATGGCAACCAGGAGAACCAGGAAGACAACCATGCCGATCATCACCATCGAGCTCCGGACAAACCCGGAAATCTCACGCCGTATCAGTTCGGATGTCTCGGTTGCGGCCTTATGAAACTGATTCACCTCGGCACCGATGGTTATCCCGCCAAAAACACCACTCAGCCTGTAGCTTCCGCTGTCATAGTAAATCGGCGCATACGCCATGATTTTCTCGGAGCCGCCAACATTGGTAACATCAACGACCCCCGAACGCCCTTTGATAACCGCCTCGGCGACGTTTGGATAATTTTCATGGATAAAATCGGCATAAAAAAGGTTGAACGGAATCAGCCCTGAATCGATCTGCTCCCGGGTCGATTTTTCGGTATAAGGGGGAACCAGCCGCCCCTCTTTGTCGAGGCCGCGAATATCCCAGTACTTGGGATGGGTCAGCATCCAACCTTCGTCGTCAAACATGAATGCATAGTTGCCGCTGTCGTAGGAGGGAAAAACAACGTAGCTTTGTTCGGTCGGGGTAATATGCTGGGTAAACTCCATAAGATGGCGATGGTCGAGTGAAAGGACGACCATCCCCTGCAGCTCACCCGAATCACTGTAAACCGGCAGTACAAAGCGGACAACGCCTTCGTACTTTGCTCCTTCAATCGCCGACTCCGGGTTTTCGGCTCCGGCAAGTTGCTGCAGTTTATTAACGTGCCAGCCGGTCAGATGCGAAACATAGACCTCTCCGGGCGGCAGATTCCTGGCTTGTTCAAAATAATCTTCAAAAAGATAGGTTGTATTCTCCGGCTTCGAAACATCACGCAAATCTTGCGAGATTTCTCCATCGACAATCCTGACGAGCTCCTGTCCTGACGCATCGATATATGTCAATTCACGGTAGAGAGGAACTTCTTCACGGGTTTCAACGGGATTCTCATTGTCCCCTCCGAGGTACCAGACCATGCGCTTATGTGCGTCGTGGAATTTTCGGTAATCAGAATTATTAACCGGCAGAAGAGCCAGCGCGCCAAGATCACTTTCGACTTCCCGGAGAAAGCCGGTAACCTCGTCGGCGACCATCCGCGCCCTTAATTCAAGCGATTTTGCGGCCTGGGTATCAAGGGCCCGGGTCGCATTTTCGCGCAAAAGTTTTTCGATTGTACGGAGGCTCTGGTCGGAATTTAACGACAACAGGACAAGCGGAACCAGCGACAGGGCCCAGAAAGCGAGAAGAACCTTCATGCGGAGAGAGAGGCGAATCATGGGCGGAGTATATCAGGAAGAACGGTCGAGGAGAAAGGCGAATTACATCCGGAACAAAGGGGTCTCAACTGCGCTTGCGGCCGTCTACAAAAAGTTTCCGTGAATTGATTGCCAACGGCAGGAGGTTCCGGTGTTTTTCCAGGGCGGAATCGAGGGTCGGACCGTCGTTAATGATCACATCGTCGTCAGCGAGAACTGTTTTGGCGACGTGCAGTCCGTCCGGTCTGCTATAGACCAGAACTTCGTATTCCTCTGCGCCGACCGGAAGGATACACTTATGAACGAGTTCTTCTGTATTCATAGCCGCCCACCTCGAGTGATCGACCTGTGCCAAACGATGCTGCCGCACAGGAAATTTAACAATAAATAAATCACGGACATTGTAGAAATAAGAGCAATTTCCCTGCCAATTGAAGCAGAAGGGGCGAAATGGGTAAAGACCTGAATAAATAATGGAAATTTCAGAGTGGCAAGAACAGTGTCAATGGCATAAAAGTCTTGAAATGACGGGAGCGGACAACGTCAATTAGCAAAATAACCTTATTTGCGGCGGCTGACCACGTAATCGGCAACCGTCTCCAGAGCATCACGCTCGATCGAAGACGGGAAAAGATGGAGTTTCGACTTGGCCGATGCGATCATTGATTCGGCTCGCTGTCGAGTGTAGCCGATGCCGTCATAGCGTTGAATCAGTTCAAGGACCGCGGCAAGGCTTTCATCGGAAAGTTGTTCTTCTGCGATAATCGATTCGACCCGGGAACGCTCTTCGCCGGTACAGCGCTTCAGCGCATGGATAAGCGGCAGGGTCATCTTGCCCTCTTCCAGGTCGTGCCCCTGGGCTTTACCGAACTCGGTTTCATCGGCAACATAATCGAGGGCATCATCCATCAACTGAAAAGCAATTCCGACTTCCATGCCGAACCCGGCCAGCGCCTCTTCCTGATCGGCCGTTGACGATCCGAGGATTGCACCGACGCGACAGGCTGCGGCGATCAGAATCGCGGTCTTGTTGCGAACAACATCAAGATACCGATCTTCATCCATCTCGAGATCGCAGGTATTGATCAGTTGTTGAACCTCACCTTCGGCCATTGATGTTGTCGCGTCGGAAAGGGTTTTCAGGATTTCGAGGCTGCCTTGTCGGACCATGATCGAAAACGACTTGGCAAAAAGAAAATCACCAACCAGGACCGAGGCTTCGTTGCCCCAGACTGAATTGGCCGACTCCTGTCCGCGGCGCAGCACAGCACTATCGACGACATCATCATGCAGCAAGGTCGCTGTGTGGATAAACTCAACAACGCTGGCCAATGCGACATGCCGGTCGCCAGTATAGCCGGCGAGGCGGGAACAGAGCAGCAGGAGCATTGGCCGCATCCTTTTCCCGCCGCTGCCAAGAACGTACTCTCCGACTTTTCGAATCAGTTCAACATCGGAAGCAAGATCTTCCTTGAACTGTTCTTCAACCCGGACGAGATCGTCCTTTAATAGTGTTAAGACTTGATCCATATAAAAAACTCAAAATCCATTCAGTTCATCGAAGAGTTAAACTGCGCTCATCCTAAAGAATAGTCTGGAACCTTGTCAAAGTATTTTTATCGCTGCATGACCGGTAATTCGAGCCGAATCCGGGCACCGTCGCGATATGTTGTATCGAGAATCAGGTCTCCGCCATGATCCTCGGCCAGTTTACGGCAGAGAGAAAGACCAAGCCCGGTCCCCTCGTCCCGATCTTTGGTTGAATAGAACGGCTCGAAAATTTTTTCACTCTGATCCAAAGGAACCCCCGGTCCGCTATCGGAAACACTGATGACCGCACCACCCGGCTCTTGAACAAGCCGGATAACCAGCTTTCCTCTTCCCTGCATCGCCTGGCCTGCATTCAGCAACAGATTAATCAGAATTTGCCGGAGCTGATCGGCATCTCCTTCAACGATGAGTGGTACTTCCGGACGTTCATAATCAATGACAATCTCCTTGAAGAGCCGTTGTGGAGAGAGCGAAACAATTGTTTCCCGGCAGAGACTGTCAAGATCAACCGGTTCCAGATGCCCCTGCCCGCTCCGGGCAAAGCTGAGTAATCCACCGGTAATCCGCCGACAACGCCTGCACTCATCTATAATTGCCCGCAAATCGTCTTTTCTCGGATCATCCGGGCTGCAATCCTCAAGAAGCAGTTCGGCATAACCAAGGATAATTCCGATCGGATTGTCTATTTCATGCGATATTCCGGCTGCCAGTTGTCCAATCGCTGCCAGCCGTTCCGAACGAAGCAATTGGGCCTGAACCTGCTGCAGCTCGTCGTTGGCCTTTTGTAACGCGTTGTTCTTTTCGGTCAGGGCACTGCGACTGCTGTCGAGATTTTCCGACATTTCGTTGAATGAGGCTGCCAGTGCCGAAAGTTCATCACTGCCGGAAACACTCATTCGTATCGCAAGTTCGCCCCGGCCGATTGCCCGCACTGCCTGGTTCAGCTCCTGGACCGGTCGGGCCACCCGCCTGGCCACGACCGCGGCCAGAAAAAGTGATGCGCATAAGGCAAACAGCCCGATCCGGAAAAATTGTTGGCGCATCTCGGTCTGTCGTTGATCAACCGAATCATAGGAGATGAGATACCGTACCGACAGAACCTGTTCTCCGGTTGGACCGAAAGCGGGAACAATCAAATCGAGAAACCGGTCTCCATTATCAAATGATCGGGTAACGGCCGTTGTTCGCGGGACTCCAACCCGGCGCGCCAGATCTGGCATCTCGATCTTTTCGAGCGGCAGATCAATATAGTCGGGAAACTGTGGTGAAGAAAAAAGCTCCCGGCCGCTCGGTGAATAGAGTGAAAAACGGATCAGGTCACGGTTGAAACCGAGAAAATCATAAACGTATTCGAGGTTTTTCTCATCCTGTCCGGTGAAAGCGCCCCTGAATTGTTTCAATAGCTCAGGGGTCGCGAAACGGGCAAACGAGATACTTCGCAAGCGCAGGTGTTCCTCCCACTGCCTGGACTGGCTCCTGACCAGAAAGAAAAAGGTTCCGAGCAGAACAGCAATGAGCAGTACGGCCGTATAAAAAAAAAGTTTTTTGCCGAGAGTCGCTTTCATAACATATTGAATATTCGATATTTAACGGCATCATAGACAAGTCGATGCGATTGGTCAACACAACTCCGGTTGCATCCGCTATCTAAATTATTGACAAACACCCTGGATCAGATTATTTTATGACCGTTTTAGTGATATTTAAAATCAATCATCGGTGCTTGACCTTTAGATAGACCTTACCTAAGATTAGAAAATTATTTCCTTTACCGATGTTTAAAAAGGAGGAACTGCATGGACAAACCGGAATACAACTACGCCATCGTCAGGAGCTTCGTTAACTGGAGTATACTGTGGGGGCTGGTCGCAATCCTGGTCGGGGTCATCGCCTCTTTCCAGATGATTTACCCGGATCTTAACTTCCCCCCCTATCTCACCTTCGGCCGCTTGCGGCCGCTGCACACCAATGCCGGACTTTACGGCTGGGGAGTCGGCTCTATTTTTGCGATGTTCCTGTATATCACGCAGCGCCTCTGTAAAACCGGGCTGTGGAACGACAAACTGGCGACCTTTCAGCTCTGGTTGTTCAACGCGACGATTATTGCCGCTGCGATCACTCTCCTGATGGGCTACACCACCTCCAAGGAGTATCATGAGCTGGAATGGCCACTTGATGTCATGGTCGTCATTCTCTGGGTGGTCTTTGCCGTCAACATCATCATGACCATCATGAAACGCCGCGAGGAGCAGATGTATATTTCGCTCTGGTATATCATGGCGTCGCTGATCGGTGTGGCAATCCTCTATCTGGTAAATTCCGCGGCAATTCCGGTATCCCTGTTCAAATCTTATTCTGCCTATGCCGGCACCAATGACGCCAACGTCCATTGGTGGTTCGGCCATAACGCCGTCGCCATGGCCTTTACCGCGCCGCCGCTGGCGATGTTCTACTATTTCCTGCCAAAATCGACCGGCGTACCGATATACAGCCACCGCCTGTCGATCATCGCTTTCTGGAGTCTGGTTTTCATGTACCTCTGGACCGGAGCCCATCACCTGCTCTGGACTCCGGTTCCCGACTGGATTCAGACGCTGGCGATGGCGTTTTCGGTTATGCTGATTGCCCCGTCGTGGGGTTCGGTGATCAATGGCTACCTCTCCATGAACGGCCAGTGGCACCAGATGCGCGAAAACTATCTGGTCAAGTTTCTGATCCTCGGCATTACCTTCTACGGTCTGCAAACCCTGCAAGGGCCAATGCAGTCGATCCGGACTTTTTCCGCCTTTATCCACTACACCGACTGGGTTCCGGCCCACATCCACATGGGAACCATGGGCTGGGTGTCGATGATCGCTTTTGCCGGCATCTACTTTTTGGTGCCCCGTATCTATGGTCGCGAACTTTATAGCATTCCACTGGCCAACCTCCATTTCTGGCTGATCCTGATCGGTCAGCTGCTCTGGACGATCCCGCTCTGGGTCGCCGGTGTCCTCCAGGCCGGCATGTGGAATGCGATGAACGACGACGGCAGCCTGACTTATACGTTCATGGAGACCATGGTCGAAATGTACCCCTACTGGTGGGCCCGCAGTATCGGCGGCATTATCTTCATGATCGGTGTCATTATCTTCATCTACAATCTGTTCAAGACAGCAAAAAGCGGAGAAGTCTCCATGGCCGAACCTGCTACAGCTGAAGGGAGGGCCTGATCATGTGGGAAAAGAAACCGGTAATATTTCTGATTCTGGCCACTGTCACAATCCTTATCGGCACGATCGTCACCATGGTCCTGCCCTTCGCCTGGGTCAACACCGAGCATGACCGGATTGAAACGGTCACTCCGTACAGCGCCCTCGAACAGGAAGGTCGCGATATCTATATCCGCGAAGGCTGCAACAACTGTCATTCGCAAACAGTACGACCGCTGGTTGCCGAGGTTATCCGTTACGGCGAATATTCAAAATCGGGTGAATTTGTCCACGACCGCCCCTTCCTCTGGGGCTCAAAACGGACCGGACCCGATCTGGCCCGTCTCGGCGGCAAATACCCGGATGCTTGGCATTACAAACACATGGAATCGCCCCGGTCAATGGTCCCGAAAACCAATATGCCGGATTACGGCTGGCTCAGCGAAAACATGGTCGATCCTGATATGATCCGGCGGAAGATGAATGCCCTCGACTTCCCGTATAGCGAGGAAGAGATAAAATCCCTGACAGGCAAAACCGAGATGGATGCGATTGTTGCCTACATGCAGAAACTCGGCACCGGCATTCCCTGGAGAAAAACCGCCCAGGTCGAAATCATCGGAGAACTGACCAACCCCTATGCCGGAGCAGACCACAAAACCATGGAAGCCTGGGAAGATCTCTACCTGACCAATTGTGCCGCCTGCCATGGGCGACATCACGAAGGGGATATCGGACCGGAACTGGTCGGTGCTGCGTACGAGGATGCGGAGCTCTTCAGCTTGATCTACAACGGCATCCCGGAAGGCGGCATGCCCTCCTTTGCCAGCCTGGGGACCGACAAGGTCTGGAAATTGACCAACTTCGTGAAATATTACATCTACGAAGAGGATCATTACTGATGGACCTCGGCTCTCTTCTCTATCTGGGAATTACCTTCGGAATGCTGGTGGTTTTCGCTGCGATTGTCTTTCGCACCTATCGGTCGAAAAATCGCAGGAAGTACGAAGATCCCAAGCACCGAATGCTCGACGACGAATAATCAAGGGAGGGCGTCATGCTCGAAAATCACGAACATAAACACGATACGCACGATTTTGATGGCATCACCGAAAACAGGGTCAATTCACCACCAACCTATTTCAATGTGCTCTTTTATGGACTGATCATCTGGGGAGTCATCTTTTGCGGCTACTACCTTTTCAGCGGCTGGAGTTCCAATCAGGAATTCCAGCAGAAAATGCAGGCGCACGAAGCCGCCTATGCGTCTTCAGATCCGGTGGCAAACGCGCCGAAAAACACCATTCCGCCGGCCTCCAGCGAAGCATCGGAAGCCGAGAAATTATTTGCCGATCACTGTGCGGCATGCCATGGAGCAAAAGCCCAGGGCGGCTTCGGTAGCGATCTGACTACAGATGAATACGTCTACGGGAAAACCCGCGAAGCAATAAGCGAATCGATCAGTGCGGGACGGGGTGGCAAGATGCCCGGCTTTGCCGACTCTCTGTCCCAGGCACAGATTGACACACTGGTGACCTTCCTCCTGCAGCTCTGATTACCTGTTATCAGGCGGGGTGAGATCTCTCGCCCCGCCTGGAAAGCAGACCATGCCACAATCACAAATGTCGGCTCAAAGTCTTTCCTGCATCGGCCCCCGACGCAGGTCTTTTCAATGGATCCTGAGCCTCTTGGTTGTCCTTCTCCCATGGTTTAAGATCGACGGAAAGTCACTTCTGCGGATTGACATACCTGAGTTGAGTTTCTATTTTTTCGGCGCAGTCCTGCGCATCGAAGAACTCTATTTGCTGCTCATCGTCTGCCTTGTCCTGGTGCTCGGGTTCCTGTTGATCACCCTCGCCTTCGGCCGGGTCTGGTGCGGCTGGGCCTGTCCGCAGACGACATTGAACGATATTTCTGAATGGCTGGCCCGCAAACTGGGTCTGAATATCAGCAAAAACCGGTTGCAGGGCCCGGCCTGGCGTCGGGCAATAATTCATATCATCTATGTCGTTCTGGCGTTTGCAATTGCCGCCAATCTGCTCTGGTACTTTATTGAACCGCGCCAGTTTTTTTCTGCTCTGGTCAGCGGCAGCCTGCATAGTGCCGCCTGGGCGACCCTGATGATTATCTTTATCACGATCTATATCGACCTTGCATTCATCAGGCGATTGATGTGCAGTGAGTTCTGCCCCTATGGCCGTATCCAGACCGCGCTGGTCGACCCCGGGACATTGACCCTGCATATCCCGGAATCAGAAAATGAACGGTGTATCGAGTGCGGTTCATGTGTGCGGGCCTGTCCGATGGAAATCGATATCCGCAACGGGTTCCAGGTGGAATGTATCAACTGCGGCCGTTGCCTTGATGCTTGCCGACAGGTCATGAAGCGACGTAAGGAACCTGGTCTGATCTGTTACAGCTTCGGAACTGAAAACAGAGGAGTGAAAGCCCTGCTCAATCCGCGCATGCTGCTGGTCACCATCTCGACCCTTTGCCTGCTGGTCATCCTGGGAATCGCCATGGCGAATCGGGCCGATGCGACCCTGAAGTTATCTCACTCGCACCAGGTAGCGCCCCGACGCCTCGCCAATGGCACAACAGCGACATTCTTCAATGCCTGGATCAACAACCGTGAACAACAGGTGAATCGGTACCGGCTCCGGCCCGGTAACTGGTCTGAATCTTCAAGTTTAAGCGTAAGGGGGCAGACCGAAAACATCAAGGTCGAGGCCGGCGGTAATCGTCGCATCGACTTTGTTCTGGTCAGTCCTCATATCAATGACAGCCAGGAAGTTGTATTTTATCTCGAAGACAGTCAGGGCAATATTGTTGCCAGTGCATCCGCCCTGATCAAGGCAGATATCAATGAATCAAACAAGTAAAAAGAACAAATCAATCATCCCGCTGTTGCTTGCCGGACTTATTGGCATCTTTATCGTTTTTCTGGGCTGGTCGGCCAGGCAGGCATCAACCGGCGGCACCGATATTACCGACCGGGATTACTACAGCAAGGTGTTGAAATACAATTCGACACTGGTTGAGAAGCGGGCCGCCAGCGTCATCGGCTGGAAACTCTCATCCCGACTCGTCGGCAGAATCCTTACCGTTAACCTCTCCGACAAAACCGGGCGCCCGATCGACGGGGCAATCGGCCGTCTTGTCGTCAGCAACAAACTGGCAACGGCGCTCCCTCTTTCCGAAAAAAGTCCGGGTGCTTATATACTGGAACTGCCGGCGCACTATTCAGGGGAATTCCCGGTTCGAATTGACTTTGAGCGCGCCGGTGCCCGAATCAGCCGCCAGCTACTGCTTAATATCGGGCAATAGTACAACCGGAGTAAAATGAACATTCCTGCAGCAAAATGCCACCATTGTGGCCTTCCGATCCCTGCCGCAGTCAATATCCGTGGTAATTATCAGGATCGAGAGGTCCGTTTCTGCTGTCAGGGCTGTTACGGTGCATTTCTGATTATAGCCGGTTCGGGCCTCGACAAATTTTACCAACAGCGCGACTGGCCGGAGCAAGGCGTGCCCGAAGGGGTTTATACGAGCGAATTCAGCGATAACTCACTTTCCCCCTATGTCATTCCGCTGAATGAAAATTTTTCCGAGATTTCCTTTCTGGTTGACGGAATCCGTTGCGCAACCTGCGTCTGGTTGCTTGAAAAGGTCGTTCAGGATGAGATGGGCATAGAGCAGATTCGGGTCAACTATGGTTCGCACCGGGCCCGGGTTATCTTCAATCACAAGCTGACCAATCCGGAAAAAATCTTTTCCGGAATCAGCCGTCTCGGCTACCTGCCGCGTCCTTTCACCCGCAATGCTATGCAGGAATCGGCTATGCGGGAACAGAAGTCTCTGCTGATCCGCTTCGGAACTGCCGCCTTCCTGTCGATGCAGCTTATGGGTTACTCGCTGGCGCTCTATGCCGGTTATTTCCAGGGAATCGATCCCGGGATAAGGCAACTGATCCAGTATTTTGCTGCAGCGGTGACCATCCCGGTCGTATTCTATTCCGGCTGGCCATTCCTCTCCGGCGCCCTGCGCAGCCTGCTGAACCGCGCCCCCAGCATGGACCTGTTGATCGCCCTTGGTGTTTTAACGGCATTTAGCTACAGTCTCTACTCAATGGTTGCCGGTGGAGAAGTTTATTTTGACACAGCTGCCATGATTATCACCCTGATCCTGATGGGGCGCCTGCTTGAGAATTCTGCCCGTAATCGATCACTTTCGGGTATTGATAAACTGCTCCAGCTTGCGCCTGATACCGCCCGGCTACTGAAGGACGGAAACGTCCTTACGGTACAGAGTAACGACCTCAAACCAGGTGATATAATTTCGATTCTTCCGGGTGAAAGAGTTCCTGTCGATTCCGAAATCATTGAAGGATCGAGTGAATTTAACGAAGCCGTTATTAGCGGCGAAGCCCTTCCTGTTTTTCACTCGAAAAATGAGAATATCGCATCGGGCAGTCTGAATCTGACCTCGACGGTCAATCTGAAGGTTGTCCGGATTGCAGCAGAATCCTTTGTTTCGCGGATGAGCCGGATGGTTGAAGAAGCCCAGAACCGGAAAGCACCGGTCCAATCGCTGGCCGATCGTATCGCTACGTTTTTTGTTCCTTTTGTCATCTCTATTTCGGCCGGCACCTGGGCCTACTGGCACTTCATCCGGGGAGATTCGGAAAACGCAATCCTAAATGCCGTGGCAGTTCTTATCGTAGCCTGTCCCTGTGCTCTCGGGCTGGCGACTCCGACCGCTGTGCTGGTTGCAACAGGGCGGGCCGCAATGTCCGGCATACTATTCAGGGGCGGCGACATTCTTGAAGCGACAAGCCGGGTCGACACCATTGCATTTGACAAAACCGGCACTTTAACCAGCGGGGTCCCGGCCGTAACCGGTCTGTTTCCGGCAGACGGAATCACACCGACGCAGCTGTTGCGGGCGGCATCGATCATAGCAGCCGGTTCCAGCCATCCACTTTCCCGGGCGATAGTTACCTACGCCGCACAAAACAAGATCTCGACCGCTCCAGCCAGAAATGTCCGGACAATTCCTGGACGCGGCCTTGTTGCACAACTCGACAACCACGAATACAGGCTTGGCAATCTGCTCTTCCTGAAAGAGAGTCAGATAAAAGTCAACCAGACTGACGATAATGAAACAACCGAAGTCCATCTTGCAGTTAACGGCGTATTCATGGGAAGTTTCCGTTTTTTTGATCCGCTTCGAAATGAAGCGGCAACGGTGGTCTCTTCTCTTCGCGACAACAATCTCAGGACCGTTCTATTGACCGGAGACCACAAAGAACCGGCCCGGATAGTCGCCGAACAACTTAAAATTGACACTGTTTTGAGTGATCTGCGCCCGGAAGAAAAGGCGTCCTGGATCAAGGAACAACAGGCGACCGGGCATACCCTTATCATGTTTGGAGATGGGATCAATGATGCACCGGCACTCGCCCAGGCCGATATCGGATGTGCCATGGCCGGAGGGACTGACATTGCGCTTGAAACTTCAGATATAGTTCTGACCCGTGCCGATCTTGGCCGCCTCAACAGTGCCATAAAAATTGCCCGCCAGTCATTGCGAACAATTCGCCAGAATCTTTTCTGGGCCTTTTCCTACAATCTCGTGGCAATACCTCTGGCGGCATCGGGACTTTTGGCGCCGGTCTGGGCAGCAGCAGCAATGGCAACCAGTTCAATTATCGTTATTGGTAACTCCCTTCGCCTCGACCGTCAATTGAAAAAAAGAGTTGCCAACTCTTCATTACGTTATTAAGATTTACCAATGACTCAATCAATCGTCATTCTGATTCTGTTGTCGCTTTTTGTCGGAACCGGTGTTTGGCTTTTCTTCGTCTGGGCCGTCAAAAAAGGAGAATATGATGATGTCGAAGGGCCCAAGTATCGGATGCTCGACGATGATGAATCGACAAAACCCTCTAAGGAGAAAGAATCATAATGACGGGAATTCAGCGCGTAATTCTGGCTGTTATTGTTGCAACTGTACTTAACATCCTGACTGTAGATATTTCGGCAGCCGAAAGAGTATATACGACCGACGAAGACCAGCCGGTTTTTGCGAAACTGGTATTTGCTGCCGACGCGCTCAAAACAATGACCGAAATTCCTTTTCGGATCGAGTTCGGCGATGACCCCGGGCACAGACCAATTCTGCATTCGGCTGTCTGCTCACTCACCATGCCGGCCATGCCGATGCCGGCCAATCACCCTAACCTCAAATGCAGTAAATCAACCTGCACGGGCACGGCTGTATTCACAATGGCTGGTGCCTGGCAGGCCACATTCGGATTGATCATGGAGAACGGAGCCAACACATCGATCTCCATCGGAATTGATATGGTCGAGATGAAATGAGCGACCCGCTTTACAGTATGGCATTTACCACCGGGCTTCTTGGTTCGGGCCACTGTATTGGTATGTGCGGAGGAATTATTGCAGCCCTTTCTCTCTCTCCGGAAGGCCTTCGCGGCGGATATCTTTTCCATATCCTCTACAACCTGGGCAGAATCATCACCTACAGTCTGATCGGCTATGTCGTCGGATTGCTTGGCTCGGCGATTGCGTACACTGACAAGTTTATGGTTGCAACCAAATCCCTGCTTATCTCATCCGATATTTTCATTATTATTCTCGGACTCGGTACTGCAGGTGCGTTCAGAAATCTTGACTTCATGAAGCTTGAGTTTCCCGCCCCGGCCGCAAAAATCACCAATCTCGTATCTTTTATGAAAAAACTGCCGCCCGGCCTTTCCGCCCTGCCTCTCGGCCTGATCATGGGCTTTCTTCCCTGTGGCCTCCTTTATGCAGTGGCAATCACCGCTGCCCAGAGTGCGAACCCGAAAAGCGGGGCAATCATGATGCTGATGTTCGGCATCGGGACGATCCCGGCGCTATTTCTGTTTGGTTCTGCGGCACATCTTCTCGGAACGAAGGTGCGAACATGGATGCTGCGTCTTGCCGGTGTTATGGTTGCGCTTATGGGCTGTTACAACCTCTATCGACATCTTCACCTGATGGGGATTGTTTAAACAAAAAAAGAGACCCGTCTGGCAAACGGGTCTTTAAAGGAGGTAAAAGTGTTTTTGGCTGAAACCAGGGCCGCGGCGCAGGCACATCGCCAGACTGTCCAATTTTGTCCCTGAAAAACGCTTCAGGCTTCCTTGTGTAAGGCTTGCTCACCACGCTTTTACCCGGGATCTCGCTTCTTACAACGTTGACGACAGTGCTGTTGCCGCTGACCTTGATTTTCAAAGAACCACTTTGTTCTATTGATATTGCCAACACCATGCCAAATTATTAACAGTCTATTAATGCAACAGCACCTGTGCGCAAGAGTTCAGTTATTTCAAAAGCTTCCGACTTTCTTCATTAATCATAAACAATTCCTATCCGGTCTCAAAACGACTTAAAGTGACCATTTACGCAGCATAACGGACATTTTTTGTCAATAGGACAGCGCCATGACTTGACGGAACATACGGATGTGCCATGAAAAAGAATATGCTAGGATGGACGCTACAATGGCTTGTCTAAAGGAGAATAAAATGTCGGATTTCATTCATTTATTACGCAACCGAAGGAGTATACGCCTCTTCAGTGATCATTCGATCCCCTCTGAGCAGATCGCTTTACTCGAAGAGGCGCTGCTCAGGGCACCGACCTCCCGCGGCCGCAATCCCTGGCAGTTCATCAAAGTAAGCGACAAGGATCTTCTACAAAAGCTTGCGCAGGCAAAAATGAAAGGATCAGGGTTCCTCGCCGGGGCTGCCCTGGCCTATGCCATCTGCGCCGATGAAACGGTTTCGGATGTATGGATTGAGGATTGTTCAATTGCGGCCATCACCCTGCAATATAGTGCACATAGCCTCGGTCTCGGCAGTTGCTGGGCCCAGATAAGGCTTCGTGAACACAAGGAGAATGAGAGCGCAGAAACGTTTGTTCGAAACCTGCTGGGAATACCGGAGCAGGTTCGGGTTGCGTCAATTATCGGACTCGGGTATCCGAATGAGAAGAAAGACGGACACCCGGCTGAATCATTACCGAGCGGGAAGATCCATCAAAACCGTTTCAGTTAAGACAGTGCCCTGATTCATTCTCGACTGGAAGGCAATTGGTTTCATGGCTCCGATCTCTTGCGAACCGGAACGAACGTTCTCTCGGCCGCTTTCCAGCGGTATCCTCCGGCATCCCAGATTTTTTCTATTGTTTCCCAACTGAGATGTAACGCGGCCATTTCATCAACCGATTCGGATGCCGCTAGTGTTTCACTATCATCTATAACTGAATCGCCATTATCATCAGCCCAATGATAGGGACCGGCCTTCGTCAACTGGTCTCCGCTGACAGCATAAGCGATACTGCTATCGCGAGGATTAACGATAACTTCGCCGACAAACCGGTATTGGCGGGAATCATCTACAGCGGCAGGGACATCAAGGAGATAGCTGATCGTATCCGGCTTCGAGTCCGGCTTGATAATCCACCGGACCGTGCCGTTGACATTGTCGAGGCTGGAAGGCGGTGGACTGGATTGCAACAATTTCCAGCCTTCAGGAAACTGTTCACGGAGAATCATCCCTTTGATGTCGCCGGTCGATTCAAGCCGGACCCGGACAGGGAACTTTCCGTCAGGCACGGCGTAAGAAGGGAGAACTCGATTGGCGGAAAAAGCGTAATCAGCCGGTGATTCGTACATGAAATAATAATAGGCGCCGACAGATAAACATAAGAGGATGATCGTTAAAATGATTTTTACGAACAGCGGTCTTCTGCTTGTCGAAGCATCTGCATGATCAGGAATACCATTGCCGTTCAACAATATCTCCGCCAGGTCAACTTCCAACGCTTCAGCCAACAGCCGCGCGTTGTCACGACGGATAGTCGGATATCGATTATTCTCCCAACGCGAAACCGTATCGGTGGTTACCCCAACGACCTTGGCAACATATAATTGGGTCAGCTTGTTTTTTTCCCGAATCCGCCGGATCGCCGATCCGTCAATGCAAATTTGGGGTGTTAATTCCTGATCTCGCATTTGTACCTCACTGTCGAAAACTCTACCAGAGAGAGCAATGGCGCGCAATCAGATTAATATCGGGTAGACATTGGCAATCAAAAAAACTCGACATTAGAACTCTAACATACTGTAATTGCAATGATTGAGCCCGACATCGGGTTATACATAGAGTTATGTCTGATGACAATCAACGATCAATAAGATAAATTTGCGACACCAATAAAGGAAAGCAATATAAATCCCTAAAACCAGGAAGAGGAGGAAGAAAATGAAAAAGTTTATCATCTTACTGACCATGGTCGCATTTATTGGTGTTGCCGCCAACGTTGTTGCCAACAACGGACCGGAGGAAGTCAAGTTCGACACCAAAAAAGGAACGGTTACCTTCAACCATGCCAAGCACCAGAGCAGCGTCGCGGACTGTGCCAAGTGTCACCACAATGGTGTTGAAAACGGCTCGTGCCGGACCTGCCACGACGGCAGCAAGGCGCCTGAATTTAAAAGCGCCGCACACAAAGCCTGCAAAAGCTGCCATAAAGATAATAACGGCCCGACCAAGTGCAACGGTTGTCACGCAAAATAAAACCACACAAAAAATTTAAGCAGCAAAAAAAAGAGATCCTGAAATTGGGTCTCTTTTTTTGCCAAATCTCTATTTACCGGGAAATTTTTCCTTGCATTGAAAGCAGACTCCGTATTATATTTTGAGTGAGCTTTGGCCTGGAAACAGTCCAAGGTTTTTGACCCCGTACGCACCCCCCCTCCGTGTACGGGGTCTTTTTATTTTCCTTTTTATTTTCTTTTCCCCGAAGACATCAACCTTCGAATCTTGCTTCTTTCAGTGATGACTATGTTAAACTTGTATGCGAGGTCTGCATGAGTCGTGACAAACATACTATCCTTGGGCATGACGTGGGCTCCCTGCCGGAAGATGGGGGCGGTGATTACAATCGTCTGATCTTCGAACAAAGCCCCTACCTGCTGCAACATGCAAAGAACCCTGTTGACTGGCATCCCTGGTCGGATCAGGCACTTGCCTTGGCTGCAGAAAAGAATAAACCGATATTTCTTTCGATCGGCTATTCTACCTGCCACTGGTGCCATGTCATGGCAGATGAATCTTTTGCATCAGTTGAGGTCGCGACCATTCTCAATCGGGCTTTTATCGCAATCAAGGTTGATCGCGAAGAACGTCCCGATATCGATGCGACCTTTATGCAGGCATGTCAGGCAATGACCGGGAGCGGCGGCTGGCCCCTGACCCTGATTCTGACTCCTGATCTGCTTCCCTTTTTCGCCGCTACCTATCTGCCGAAAGATGATCAGAGAGGCATGATCGGACTGATTAACCTGCTGACGAAGATAGAGAACCATTGGCCGGATCAACAGACCAGGATCAATGCAACCGGAGAACAGGTTCTCGATATCCTGAAAAAAAGTGAGCAGCCTCCAAATAGCAGACAGGATCCGGATTCAGGTATTTTCCGACTCGCTGCGCGCCAGTACCGCGACCAGTATGACGCCCTGTATGGCGGCTTTGGTGCCGCGCCGAAGTTTCCGGCACCACACAACCTGTCACTCCTGTTCCGACTCGCTCTGCTGCTCGAGACCCCCGATCTCGCCAAAATGGCGACAAACTCCCTCCGCCAGATCCGAAACGGCGGTATCTACGACCAGATTGGTGGCGGAATCCATCGTTATTCGGTAGATGAACGCTGGCTGGTGCCACATTTTGAAAAAATGCTTTATGACCAGACACTGTTGATCGGAAGCTGTATCGACGCATATCAGTACTCTGGCGACAACTTTTACAGGGAAATGGCACTCGATACGGCCGACTATATTCTGCACAACCTGAGTTCACCTGAAGGCGGATTTTATTGTGGAGAAGATGCTGATTCGGAAGGCTCGGAGGGGACATATTACCTCTGGGACGAAGGTGAAGTAAAAGCCCTGTTCTCACCTGACGAATACGTGGAAGTAAAAGCTCTTTTCGGTATCAGGGCTGACGGAAATTTCGAAGGTCAAAACATCTTTCACCTGCCTGAAGGGTTCGATGAGAAACGGGTCGATCTTGCCCGCAGCAAATTGACTCTGGCCAGAGAGCAAAGAGCAAGACCACACCTTGATGACAAGATCATCACTTCCTGGAACGGCCTTGCCATCTCGGCGCTCGCCCGGCTCGGAACGGTTACAGAGGCCCCTCGCCTGATTGATGCAGCCGAGCAATGTGCCCGCCTGATCAAGAAACAGCTGCTGACCGAAAATGGCCGATTGCTCCGACGCTGGCGGCATGGAGAAGCTGCCATCCCGGCTTTTCTCGAAGACTATGCCTGTTTAATAACAGGTCTTATCGACCTTTATCAGGCACGCTTCGATAATGGATTTCTGTCGTGGGCTTTGGCTCTGGCCGATAATATGATCACGCTTTTCAGTGATAAGGATGGAAAATTCTTTGATACCGGCCACGATCAGGTGGCAATCCTCGTCCGTGGGCGGAATATTCAGGACGGTGCGTTCCCCTCCGGCAATGGTATGGCCGCCCTCGCACTTGCCCGCCTCGGCCAGCTGAGTGGCCGCCAAAACTTGCTTGACCAGGCGACAAGGAACATCACAATAAACCGTGGATGGATCGAACAACACCCGAGCGCATTCGCCTATTACATCATGGCCCTCGCCGCTCTTTCGGGCCCTTCGGCCAATCTGGTTCTGGCTACAGAAGAGAGTATCCCGAATGACATGCTCAAAACAATACGGTCCGAATACAGGCCGTTTCTCGAGATCGTCCTGAAGCGTGAAAGTCAGCCGGAAATAACTGATCTGGCGCCAATCACCGCAGGCAAGCGGGCATCCGGGGAGAGGCCAAAGGCCTGGTTATGCAGTCAAAATGGTTGTCATGAACCGGTCACGACCCCGGAAGAGCTGAAAGTACTTCTCGACAATAACTAACGCAAAATACCACGCACATCGCCAAGTCCGATCATATCGGTAACAATACCGCGGGCCGGAAGCAGCTGTGCGTCGTAACCGATATAGATAACGCCATCTTTCGTATCAAAAACATCCTGATCGACAACAACCCGACAGATCAATAAATCTTCCGGAAAAAAACTTGCCTTCGGCCTTGTCTCGGAAGGTATGAAATCGACAACGATATCGCTGGGCCCGCGGCGATTATAGGCCGGAATTTCATAATGAGCACCAACTTCCTGAGGCCCGTAAGCCCCGGAAACCAGGTTATAATAAGCAGTAATAATATCGCTCGGTTCGCGTTCGCGATCAAGCGGCAGGATCGTTCTGGTGATCAGCTTATTGTTCTTGTAGTAGAGATAGGTGACTTCGCCCCGTTCATAATCAAACTCATAAACCTTGGCGCGCAGAACACCACCCTTCTCTTTTTGTGAAGTATGGCGCACCGAACGAAAACGACCATCCGGCATCAGCTTCATCATCGACACATATTGTTGTTTGCGGTAGCCGGTCAGGGGTGCAGCCATACCAACCGTCTTCGCACTCAGCGAACCGATATAAATACCGGGCTGCAAACTTTTCTGCAATTTGAAGTTCGCAACAGCAACCTGGTCAAGCCAGAGAAACCCGAGATCATAAACCAGTTCATTATCGAGCAGCGAAACGACTCTTTCGTGCAAAAGAGGCTCCGGACTTCGTTCAGACGCAAACGGAACAAGAGGCCATGCACAGAAAAGGATCAGAACAATAATTGTACGCATGCGGCACCTCATCAGGAAAAAAGCGAGATAATAAACAATAGATACCCGCCCAGAAGCAATAAACCTTGCGGCCGCCCCAGACCTTTGTTGCGATAAACCAGAAAAACAAGGCCAAAGCTGAAGACCAGCATGATCGGGAGCTGAACATGAATCAATGAGGGTTCAATTGTTAACGGCTTGATCATCGGACAGATACCAAGAACGAAAAAGATATTAAAAATGTTACTGCCGATAACATTGCCGATACTGATATCCATTTCCCCTTTCCAGGCGCTCATGATTGAAGCGGCCAACTCAGGCAAGCTGGTGCCAAGGGCAACAATTGATATGCCGATGACCAGTTCGGAGAGGCCGAATGTTCGGGCAAGCGAGACAGCTGAGTTAACCATCAATTCAGCTCCGACACCAAGACCGATGATTCCGACAACAATAAAAAAGCTGTCACGAACCCGATGTTTTCTTTCGTAATCAATCTGTGCCGCATCAATGACAGAATCTGCATCCAGGCTACGTGCCGTGACGGCACAGTATCCCAGGAAGACCAGGAGCAAAACAAACAGTAGAAGCCCATCGAGAAAACCGAGTTGCAGGTCCAGAGCAAGCAGGGTAAGCAGGACCGATGCCCCGAGCATGAACGGGAATTCCCGTCTGAGTGTTCGTCTGGCGACGGCTATCGGAGTCAGCAGAGCGGCAACACCCAGAATCAAACCGATATTGGCAATATTTGATCCGACGATATTGCCGGCAGCAATATCGGCAGACCCGCGGAAAGCGGCAAGCAGGGAAACCATCATTTCCGGCATGCTGGTTGCGAATGCCACAACCGTCATGCCGATAATCAAAGGCCGTATCCCGAATGACAGAGCCAGCCTTGAACTCCCAGACACAAGGTATTCTGCACCGTAATAGAGCAACAGTAATCCGGCAACAAAAAGTAACAAATCCAGAAACATAGCTCGATTGTAAACCGTCAATGGCGATAAGTCGAGCCCAAGCAGCATTATTCTTGACAAATGACATAAGCGACGCTTAATATTTAATCCATATATTCATATTGATTCCCATACAGGAGGGCTTGTGGCCATGGAAAAATCCGATTTTGATAAAAATATGAATTTTGACAGGGAGGCGGAAATCCTCAAGGTCCTCGGACATCCGGTTCGACTGAAGATCGTTGCCGGGTTGTTGTCGGAAAGCTGTAATGTCAAAAAAATATGGGAATGTCTCGAATTGCCGCAAGCTACGGTTTCGCAGCACCTTGCCTTGCTCAAGAACAAAGGTGTCATTGAAGGACGGCGGGATGGTGTCGAGGTTTTCTATAAGGTCGTCAACAAGGAAGCCGAATCGATTGTCGGCTCACTCTTCGGCCAGACCTGCTAGAACATATCTGCGAACCAGGTTACAAAGCCCCGCTAATGACGGGGCTTTTATCTTTTTCTGGCGAGCCCGTAAAGAACTCCATAGCTGGCCGGCAGACCTTGCTCTGTTTTGTATTTTTCGATATAAAGTCGCTCCATTTCAGCCATGACCTTTCGCGGGAACAGTCCGGCCGGCCGGTTCTGTGAAGCATTCTGGGCGCCGATTTTTTTCAGCCCACGCATCAGACTCCTGAATGACGCATGAGAATCGGTCTCGATTTCAACATGACAATTATCAACAATCAACCCCGACTGCCACAAGGCCGACTCAACTGCATCCAACGACGGAAATTGTTGAAAATGATCCGGCCAGTCTGAATTGCAATTATCCAGTGCCTCGGAAAATACCTTTCCAAGTTCCTGCAGCGTCCCTTCACAAAACATCGCAAAGGCAATACAACCTCCCGGCTTGAGAATCCGGGCGCATTCACGGAAGACCATTGGAAGCTGATCAATCCACTGAAAGACTGATGAAGAAAGAAGCAGATCGAAACTCCCGTTTTTAAACGGCAAGTCACGGGCATCGGCATCAACGGCTCGGGAATTCGGCAAGGAACGATGGGCCGTCAGGGTCATGTCATGGGCAAGATCACTGACAACTACCGAGCCACCGGCCGCCTGTTGTCGGAATTGACGAACCGCCTCACCGGTCCCGGTCCCGACATCAAGCACTGACCCCGTAAGAAAATCATCGTCAATCAATTCGATCAACCGCCTGGCCACCCGTTTTTGCACCCGTGCATACAGATCATATTCTGATGCATGGCCGGAGAAATGTTGCCGAACCTGTTGCTGATTAATCGCCGGAAGCATCATGACAAAAAACCGCTCCAGAGCTCGACCGAATTTTCCGGGTGACTCAGAAACGGAGCATGGCCGACCTTCTCCCAGTGAAACTCGCATGCTTCCGGTATCGCTTCGGCCAGATAATGACCGGCTGCCGGATCGGTGATCAGATCGAGTCCACCATAATGAACGAGAACCGGCAAATTGAGTGCACCCAGCTGAGGTCGAAGGTCACATGCTCCGAGTATTTTCAATCCGCGGCGCGCGACTTCTCTTGGTGGCAACGATCCGTCCCGGACCGCAAAGCGGATGATCTCGCGATAACGCTCCGGCGATACCCCCTCGTCTGCAAACATCAATCGGAAAAATTCGCTCATGCTCTGCGTAAAATGGCGCTGCATCTGCCGATCCATCGCCCGGACCTGGGTTGCCGGCAGACCATGCGCCCAGTCTCCGTTTCGAACGAAAAGGGGCGTCGTTGCGACGAGGACAAGCTTGGTGATGCAAACCTGCCGGCGTAGCGACATCGTCAACGCAACCTGCCCGCCAAGCGACCAGCCGAGCAGGGAGATTGTCTTGATGCCGAGTTCCCTGAGCCAGCATTCGAGATCAGCTGCGAGATCGGAATGATCGAAATCGGTCTTGTTCAGAGACGATTCGCCATGCCCGGGTAAATCAGGTGCCAGGACATGAAAATTTTCAGCCAATCCGGACATGACTTCCTGGAAAACAGCCGAGGACATCGACCAACCGTGCAGTAAAACTACGACCGGCCCGGAGCCGGCCTCACGGTAAAAGATATTTCCTCCACCCGGCAGATGAGTAATAGCCATTACGCAACCTTTGCCACGACGTCAATGATCGTCTTTGCGGCAGATTCGAGTTCATCCGGGTCATGGGTTGCCATCACCGTACCGCGCAAGCGGCATTGGCCAGTCGGCACAGTCGGCGGCCTGATTCCCTGAATAAACAAGTCTTGATCGAGCAGATCTTTGGCGGCACGCATCGTCGGCTCGGGCTCACCGATTACCACTGGCACAATATGGGTCACGCTGCCGGCAAGATCACAGCCGGCGGCAACCAATGGCTGCTTGAACCGCTGGCAATTGCTGGCCAATTGCTGCCTTAGACCAGCCCCTTCCGGGCTCTCTATAATATCAAGAGCGGCCAATGCCGCCGCCGGAATGGCGGGAGGCAAACTGGTAGAAAAGATAAAAGATCGGCTTGTGTTGATTAATGTATCAATAATGACCCGCGACCCTGCGAGATAGGCACCGAAAATTCCGAGCCCCTTGCCAAGAGTGCCCATATGCAGATCAATCTGATTCAGGCAGCCACAAAGCTCGGCTGTCCCGCGGCCGGTCGCACCGAGCACACCGCTGCCGTGAGCATCATCAATCATCAGTAAAGTATCATATTTTTGCTTCAAACGAACCAGCTCCGCCAGCGGGGCGATATCGCCATCCATACTGAAGACGCCGTCGGTGACAATCACCCAGCGCCCTTTGCGTTTCGGCGCCTCAGCATTCATCAGGGACTCAAGTGAAGCGCTGTCGGCATGCGGATAGACAACCGTCCGCGCTCGCGAGAGTCGACAACCATCAATAATCGATGCGTGGTTCAGGGCATCGGAAAATAGAACATCGTCCGGCCCGAACAGGCCCTGGAGTATCCCGGTATTTGCAGCGTAACCGCTATTATAGAGAAGGGCTGCCTCGGTCGACTTGAATTCTGCCAA